>CAXSIE010000035.1:18136-20122 GCA_964237295.1 uncultured Flavihumibacter sp.
TCTTTTTATTAAAGACGCTATATGTCACCCCTTCAGGGTTTGCGTTTGTATTTATAATTTCTATAATCTTGTCACTCCTTCGGAGTTTTATGTAATATCTTTGTTCTTCACTATTTAACACCTCATACCTCATACCTCATACCTCATACCTCATACCTCGTTCTTCATTCCTTCTTTCCAAGTACCACCGCTCCGGTCATTGCGCTTAAAAACAGTACACTGCTAATTTCAAAAGGCACTACGTAATCATTAAACAGTACCATGCCCAGGTTTTTAATAAGGCCAATGTCACCAGAGCCGGTTTGTGCTACCTGGTTTTTATAATCCGCATCTTTCAACGCTGCAATAATAACCAGCAATAAACATCCACCGGCAAGAGCCCCCGCAACTTTTAGCCATTTCTTTTTTTGAGGTTCTACCTCTGTATAATAACAAAAAGAAACAATACCATTATAGCGCCGGCATAAACGATAAGGTTTACAATAGCCAGGAACTGGGCATTCAACAATATATAGTGACCGGAAATAGCAAAAAAAGTAACGATCAGGTAAAGCACGCTGTACACAAGGTTTTTACTGGTAACCACCATTAAAGCACTGCCCAGTGCCATAATTGATAAAATCCAAAATAATACCTGTGTTATATTCATTAGAGCAAATAGTTATTGTAAGTTATCCTCTATCAGGCATTTTTAGATGCCCTGTTACCCAGCGCTTTAGCAAAAGCTTCCGGATCGGTTTTAGGATCCGGTATCAGCAGGTCATTTTTATTATAAATAAAACTGCTGCGGTTAAAATTAGATGGTGCAAAAGTCTCACTAAGGTACACTGCATCTTTAGGACATGCTTCTTCGCACAAACCGCAAAATATGCATCGCAGCATATTGATCTCATATCTTGCTGCGTATTTTTCTTCGCGATACAGGTTTTCTTCTCCGGGCTTGCGCTCAGCAGCTTCCATAGTTATAGCTTCCGAAGGACAGGCCACAGCGCACAAGCCACAGGCAGTGCAGCGCTCACGGCCTTCTTCATCGCGGTTTAAAATTTGCAGCCCACGCCAAACCGGGCTGAAAGGCCTTTTTACTTCGGGATAGCTTATAGTTGCTTTTTTCTTGAAAATATGTTTGAAGGTAATAAGCATACCCTTCATGATATTCCAGAGATAAATACGCTCCAGGAATGTCATGGGCTTACGCTCCATTACTTTTACCCTTTTTGTTAATGCCTGCATGTTGTTTCTCCCAATTCTCCTTCGGGAGTAAATTTAATAGTTTCGCAAAAATATATGTTAAAGCGTTACACCCCGTATATTAATGATAATATAAAAGGTATATTAATTTTATTTTTTCAGCCATAATATCAAACCTCCGGTTAGCAACATATTCACTAAAGCCAGTGGTATCATAACTTTCCAGCCAAGGTTCATTAACTGATCGTAACGGAAACGGGGTATGGTCCACCTTACCCACATAAAAAAGAAAATAAAAAAGAAAACCTTTGCCAGTAATGCTACCACACCAACCAGTGCAGCAATGTTCGGACTTAAAGCTGCTTCATTTACAAATGGCATATCATAACCACCAAAAAACAAGGTAGCCATGATGGCACTGCTGATAAACATGTTGATGTATTCGGCAAACAAATAAAATCCCAGCTTCATTGAAGAAAATTCCTGGTGGTAACCGAAGTTAAGCTCGTTTTCCGCTTCAGGTAAATCAAAAGGAGTGCGGTTACATTCGGCAAAAGCACAAATAAGGAATATTATAAACCCTAAAGGCTGGTACACAATATTCCACCAATGTCCGGGAGCCATTTGCTGTTCTACAATTGTCTTCATGCTTAAAGAACCCGTTAGCATGAGCAATGCAATCAATGACAGGCCCATGGCCAGTTCATAAGAAATAATTTGTGAAGCCCCCCTGATGGCAGCGAGTAAGGAAAATTTATTGTTTGATGCCCAGCCGCCGATCATGATTCCATAAACACC
>CAXSIE010000036.1:0-217 GCA_964237295.1 uncultured Flavihumibacter sp.
CTGCTACAGCTATCCTGCTCTTTGAAGATGAAACTGTATTAAGACTCTTTCCTGTACCCAGGCGGGCATGGTCGCTTCCAGGAGAGCCTGCGCCCATTGCCATCACTGGCAACAATGCCAAGAGGGTATTGTTCGGCACCATCAATGTACGTACAGGGCACCGCATTTTGATGCGTTATCCCAACATGCGACAAGAAGGCTTTCAGGATTTTTTGCG
>CAXSIE010000036.1:228-469 GCA_964237295.1 uncultured Flavihumibacter sp.
ATCCAGGAAGACAGATATGGTTAGTGCTGGATGAAGCAAGCGCACATACTGCTGGCAGAAGTCAGGCCTTGGCGCAAAGTCTTAATATTAAACTGGCCTGGTTACCCAGACAATGTTCAGAGTTAAATGGCATGGATCACTTTTGGAGAGCGCTCAAGGGTAACATATCTGCTAATTTGCAGTTCTCTAACATTGATGAACATGCCAGTTATGCAGAGAACTATTGTTTAACTCTAACCGA
>CAXSIE010000036.1:479-6574 GCA_964237295.1 uncultured Flavihumibacter sp.
GTACCCCTTATTTCCTATGCTGAAACCTGACGCATAGTCTCTTCCGGCTCCGCCGAAATCGGCTTTTTGAGACCATGCCCCGGTTTCAGGATCATATTCCCAAAAGTCTTTGCCAAGTCCACCTGTACCGGTGTATGCTTTGTCGCCAATGGTGAATGTAACACTGGTGTGTTGCGGGCGAATGCTGCCGGTTTTTGGCTGCAAAGTCCAGCTATCTTTCTGTGCTAACGATTCTAAAGAACAAAATAATAAAATAGCCAGGATCAGCTGTTTCGCTTTTACAGTAATAAAGGGGGAGATTGATCGCATAATTGTCTTGATAGGGTTCTTTTAATACTTGATATGAAGCTGATCCATTTCCTTATGATCAACGGTTGGAGGCATGATGCCTTTTGATAATTTCGCAATAACCAGCTTAGCTATTTTTTCCGCATCGGCTTTACGCTGAAAGCCTTTATTGCCAGGCATACCCGGAATAGTTACCTGCCTTATGAAAAGCTTCTTATCAGCGTAAATTTCATAGCCATAAGTGTTGGAAGGTAAGCTGAGAAGCTTAACGGAATATTTTTGATGAGCTTTGGCGTTTACAAGATAATCCGATGAAGAAGTTACCTGAACTGTAATTGATTGTGCTGAACAGTGCAGCATTAGAAGCAGGTATAAAATTTTCATGTACTTGTATAAGCATTAGAATTGGTTGGGGTTAAATAAACAGCAACAAGATACAGTTTTATGGTTTTATAAAATCATCTCTTTACTCTTTTAAAAAAGTAATCTAAATACAGGGCTTATCCTTTTTATACTTTATTGATGTATAATAATTCAGACCACTAATCAACAAAACACATTCGCTTCATGTTATTTATGTAAAGATTTAATGCAATTACCAGTTTTGTCAACGATACATCCGGAACAATCAGCTTCAATAAATAACAGTGCTACATCTCCTAAGCAATGGATACCTAAAAGGATAATTTTTACCGCTGAAGCTATAGAGGAACCTTACGGACAAAAAATATATCAGCGTATAACCGCACTGGGCCTGGAAGCTGAGATCTTAAAGAATAACCGGTTAACGGGTTTGCGTGGAGCAACGGAAAGAGAAACTTACAAAATTGCAAAGAATACTTTGGCTATAGTTAAAGCTCCGCCAAGTGCTTTTAAACTTACGCCTATTCCGCCATCAGCCGACTGGCAGTATCACCTGGCGCAGGGTTGTCCTGCCCACTGCCAGTATTGTTATCTTGCAGGAAGTTTAAGTGGTCCGCCCGCAATACGTGTTTATGCTAACCTGCCTGAGATTCTTAACAATCTTAAACAATATGAAAAGCCGGGGGTTTTTACTACGTTTGAGGCGAGTTGCTATACAGACCCTTTAGGAATTGAACACCTTACCGGTGGCCTGGAAGAATCCATTAAATACTTTGGCAGCAGGCCTGATACGCAATTAAGAGTTGTTTCAAAGTTTGATGCAGTAGATCCTTTATTAACCCTGGAACATAACAACCGTACAAGATTCAGGATCAGTTTAAATGCTGAGCAGATATCAAAAAGAATCGAAGGTGGCACAGCTTCAGTAGATGCCAGGATAAAAGCGTTGCGTAAACTTGCTTTATCAAAAGAACAAGGCGGTGGCGGCTATCCTGTAGGAGTTGTACTGGCGCCGATTATGCCAATTCCAGATTGGGAAGCGCATTATTCAAAGATGCTTTCTCAATTGCAACAGCATCTTGATTTTTCATGCGATCTTACTTTTGAACTGATTACACACCGGTTCACCCCAGGTTCAAAAGACGTGCTGATGGAATGGTACCCTAATACCGGTTTAGATATGAGCGAAGAAAACCGTACCATCAAAAGAAATAAGTTCGGAGGAATGAAATATGTTTATACAAAGGAGATGATGAAAGCTTTAAGAACATTTTTTGAAAAGGAGATCAAGCAAAAATTTCCATTTGCAAAAATTCTATACTGGACCTAATCGGGTAGCAGCATTACAATGTTAAAGAAACAAGTGTTAAAGAAACATTTATAGCATCTTAATATAATACATTCTAAAGCGCACTGGAGTTTTTTGAATTGCCATTCAGATAATTACAGTGAAGACAACCAGTTAATAAAAAATAAGCTCAGTATAATTACCCCCATAAAAAAAGGAAGAAGTTCCAAAGGAACTGCAGATAGTTTTAATTTTAATTGTTTCATGATTGCAGCATTTACTTTTAAGTGATTGTTAATTCAGGTTGCGAAATTGCAAGGATTTGAATCAGAAAGAAATGCTATACTGAGTGAGTTGAGTAAACAAGGTATTGAAGGCTCCAAAATTATAAGTGGAATGTTAAGTTATATACTGCCGTATCTGGTTATGTGCTATTCAGGTTACCACGCATAATGAAGTTATATTCGAAAAAATTGTTTAAACTGCACTTATGCAAAACCCTTCAGAAGAACCTGTTTACCTGGAAAATGCCGCAATAGTACATCCAAAGCAACTTCAGGAAATAACCGGAGCTTATCCGCCTAAACCATTCCCCGAAGATTTGCCCAAAAAAAATCAGACGCTAAAATTTATTATAAGTATCCTGTTATTCGGAGCTTTCTATTACTTTTTTGTAAGTAAAGATGTAGAAGTAATTATTTGGCTGGCTATTATTGTGTTGATTCACGAGCTGGGACATTACTTCGCGATGAAGTTTTTTAATTATGAAGACCTCAGCATTTTTTTTATTCCGCTACTTGGTGCTGTTGCGGGGGGCTCCAAGGAAAAAATTTCGCAAAAGGAAAAAGCAATTGTATTGCTCGCCGGTCCGGTTCCGGGAATCATAATAGGAATAACATTATTTTTTGTTGCTTCTCATCTTGATAATTACTCTTTATTACGTTTATCTTATGCTTTTGTTCTGATCAATGTTCTGAACTTATTACCTATATATCCACTTGATGGCGGACAGTTACTAAAAACTTTATTTCTTGTTACAAGGCAAATTGTGACTACTATCTTCATCATTGCTTCCATTGTTTTATTGATAGCATATGCAGTTGCAAGCCATGAATGGTTGCTCATGATCATTCCATATTTCCTGATAACAAGAATGAACCGGGATAGGCAATTATATAAGCGCTTACAGATGCAGCATACTGGCAGATAAGAGAGGTGGTTATAACTGAAAATAACTGGCTTACAAATAGTGTCGCCACTTCAGAGCATACGGTTTCGGAAAATGAAAATGAGGTGATTAATTATATCAAATCGGTTTTAAAAAATAAGCCAATAAAAGACCTATCAGCAAAGGGCGTTACCATTTTTCTGTTAGTCTGGATTGCTGCTATAGCTGCTCCCTTGTTGCTGATGACACGTATCTGGATGATCATGTAAATATGAGATGCCATACCTATATTGCTTTCATCCTGTTGTTCTTTACATTGTGTTCCAATTCTGCCAGTCCCAACGCTTCCATTAGCGGAGGAATATACATTCCGAAACGTCCGCGCAATCCTTTCTTTAATCCATACCAACCACCTACAGGGTTATCGGTAGACCGGCCCCATGATTCAACTGTTCCTTCTTTGGCCGGCTTTTGTTCATCGGCGCTACCCAGCTCCATCCAATCACCATGTTTTTTAAGCATTTCCTGTAAATCGTTTAAGCATCGGAGTTGGTAATGTAAAACAGTTTTACCTACGGTGCAGACTAAAATCGGTGGATTGCCTGCTTCATCCTTATACATCGTGTATTCAGACGTGCCTGGTGCGGTTTTCAAAAGCCAGGGTTCGGTTTTGGTTCCTTTTCCTGTAAACATATTACTACAATTTATAAAATAAATGTTACTTAGTACTTTTCAATTTACATTTTTTAATTAGTTTCTTTTGTTATCTGTGTAACATTCTTATATAATAATTTCTATTTCGGGGAATGCATTCCAAATATTGGAATTTATAACTTTTATATTCAGCCGTATAATCACCTTGAAATCTTAAAATTATAAATCAGATAATTATATGACGTTGACAGATAACAATTTGCATTAAATAATTAATTATTAGAATCCGGCGGAAACTTTATGAATAAATGGTACGCCAGTTGCCTTTATAAATATGTAGTCTTCATAGGATCCATCTAAGGCCCCGGTTAAAGCGAGGGCTTTTTTGTTTTCAGGAGATTGCCTTTTCAAATTATCAGAGTAATTTTGAATACCCGATGAAGAGGTGGTGTATTTTCCTTAATGCATTACGAACAATAAGAATATATCCAAATAAATAATTTTAATGTATGGTATACGGTGTTTATACGTTTAAATGTTATTAAGCGTTGATATTGTCAAAATACCAGTATAAGTTAATTATGAAGTTTCGTAATGAAAGTAAGTAGCTAAACTTATAGGTGTTTTTTTACCAGGGAAGATGAGCGGAGGTACTGTTATCTCCGCTTATCTTCCCGGTAAAAAATTGTGCAAATGACTGACAGATAATACGCCCATTTAAGATTAACCTGACAATGGAAAATGTAATAAAATAATGAAAGCATGTCATTTAAAGAAAAAATATTCATAATAATATTTTTTGTTCTGCTTGGTTTTTTCATTGCAGCAAGCATAGCCATATCTTTTCTGGTTATTATTGGTAATAGACCGCCCAGGCTATTAGGTATAATAGCGATAATAACTCTTGTAGGAATGGTTGTTGTTTTGATTATTGATGCCGCTTTACCCGACAAGGGAAGACATATAAAGAAAAACGACGATGATTGAAATAGCGGTCTCTCTGTTCCTTACTTATAAAATTGGTTATAACAGCTTCTTAAGTTGTGATCAGCTTGCATCTGACACAGCAATTTTATAAATCATAAGATTAATTACCCGTTTCATTGTAAACAATTTTACATTTACAGCCTTTAATAAATTACAGTATGTATAAAGCGATTTTTATAGACCTGGATGGAACTTTATTACGCGAAGATCATTCTATAAGTCAGGACACAAAAGATACCATTCAAAAATTGATTGATAAAAAAGTGCTGATTGTATTAGTATCGGCCCGTCCTATACATGGTATTATTCCAATCAGTAACTGGTTAGGATTGCAATCATATCCACTTGTAAGTACTAACGGCGCTTATATTGTAGAAAACAACAGGGTAGTTTTTGAATCAGGCATTGACCTTGAAAACGTTTCAGGCCTTCATAAAGCAAATATTGAATTGGATGCTACCATGATCTATTACAATGGCCTTAAATGGTATGCTGAAATAAGTAATGCCGCTATAACAAAAGAGCAAAGAGTAACAGAAGTTCCGGTGATCATTGCATCTTTTGAATCACTTATGGAACAATGGAAACTTGAGGGAAGTCATCCTAACAAGGTGATGGCAATAGGAACTGAAATTTTAGTAAATGAGCTGCAATCGAAGCTGTTGTCTATATACAAAGATTCACTGAATATATATACTTCAAAACCCACTTACCTGGAAATAATGAGAAAAGATGCTTCCAAAACCAATGCGCTTAAATTTTTAATTCAAAAGCATCATATCAAACAGGAAGAAGTGATAGCGATCGGGGATAATTATAACGACCTGGAAATGATTATGTATGCGGGAACCGGCATTGCTATGGGAAACGCGCCTGATCCTATTAAAGCAGTTGCTGATTACATAACTGATACCAATAAAAATGACGGCGTAAGAAAAGCTATTGAGAAGTTTTTCGAGTTATGATAATGCTACATACAACCAGCAGATAACTGCCTGTTATGTTCCTTCTGATCGCTGACAACTGATAGCAGGAACATCAATTTAAAATCACCTGTTGCTTTCCCGTATCAACAAAAAATTTGCCACCCACTGGAACAGTACAAAACCTATAATATATACAAAAACTAAATTGTTGAATATGTCACCGCTAAGTATGCCCATAATGAAACCGGTAATACCGATGCCGGCAAGAAGACAGGTGTATGATACCAGCAACTTCCTGTTTTTAACGGAGGTAAGCATTACACTTAATGGAATCATCATGGTTAGTCCAAAGATTCCAAGAACAATATAATACTGTTGTTGAGTGAACAAGTACAATATACCGGCTGCAACTGTTATAAAT
>CAXSIE010000036.1:6620-6912 GCA_964237295.1 uncultured Flavihumibacter sp.
CACCAAATTCGCAGACATGATTTGTTCTTTGGTAAGCAGGTGCCGGCCGTATTTATTTAACCGGAGGAAAAGGTTGCTGACAGGACCAATGATCCAGGTAGAGAACGCAAACAATGCTATAAGCACAATCAGCGGGTTCAGGTAAGGCTGCAGTGGAGGATTGGAAGCCGCGACACCTCTAATCAACCGGAATGCGAGAAAGAATCCGATTATGATACTCCATTGATATTTACCGCGCAGGTTACCCATCCATAAAGAAAATTTTATAAACCAGCGGTACACTATATAACGG
>CAXSIE010000036.1:6922-13905 GCA_964237295.1 uncultured Flavihumibacter sp.
CTTCAGCCATTCCGCGCTGCGCCATTTCAAGATTTGGATTCTTGCGTAGCGCTTCAGAAAAATGATGCAGCGCTTTTTTGTTTGATCCTTTCTCAAGCAATCCCCAGCCATAATTTAAATGAGTATAAGCGTTGTCAGGATCTTCGCGCAATGCGCCTTCTATGGTTGAAAAAGATTCCTCTTTCCTGTTTAATTTCAGCAGCGCAGTACTTCGGGCGTTTAAAGCCTGAATGTTTTCCGCATTAAGTTCAAGTGCCTTATCTGCCAGCAGCAATGCTTCGGAAAACTGCTTTCTTTGAATTTTAAGCAAAGCCAGTAATGCAAAATAATTCGTATCGTATGGGTCAAGTGAAATTGCCTGTTGAAGGTCTTTTTCGGCAGCATCATATTTTTCCTGTTGAATGTAGATGCGGGCTCTTTTATGGAACAGATGGTCTGCAGCCGGGTCAAGTCCTATAGCATTATTTATCAATGCCATTGCCTGGTCAAATTTATCCTGGTATATTTTTACTTCGCACATTAAACCGATCACATCAGTGTTAGTTGGGTCCTGTGCAAACAATCCATTTAAAATTGCTTCAGCTTCTTTAAATTTATGCTGCTGCAACAGCAGTATAGCGCGCTGAATAAGATGATCAGGCATACTATTTTTTAATTTTCATGAAGTGAAGTATATCATCATACAGACCTGAATCATTGGCATATAATGCAAAATTTTTAGCAATGGAAAACCATTCCTTAGTGCTTGCTTTATGTTTTTGGGCAGCATTTAGCAAATCTTTTGTGCGCAGGGGGATAGGTATGCCTTCTTTGAATGAAACTTCCAGTTTTTCTTCTATCGCTATGTCTATCATTGCTTCAATATCAGCACCGGAATAGTCGGGGATATTTTTTCCTACGCTTTCAAAATCCACGTTTTCCACCGGCTTATCTTTTAATTTCAGCTTCAGAATATTTATTCTTGCTTCCTGGTCGGGTGGTGGTACAAAAATGATCCTGTCGAATCTTCCGGGTCTTCTGAATGCAGGATCAAGATTCCATGGTGTGTTGGTAGCACCTAATATAAGCACGCCGTTATTGTTTGATTCAACGCCATCCAGCTCCTGTAAGAACTGGTTGATCAAATGACGTCCTGCTGATTGTTTCATATCACTCCTGCTTGCTCCCAGGGCATCAATCTCATCAAAGAATAACACACAAGGCGTGTTATTACGCGCATACTCAAAAAAGTGGTGCAGGTTTTTTTCGCTGTTGCCGATCCACATGTCAAGAATATCATTCAGCCCGACATTTATAAAACGGGCATTTACCTGTCCTGCAGTTGCTTTGGCAATCATGGTTTTGCCACAACCGGGAGGGCCGTATAACAATATTCCACCTCCCGTTTTTTTACCATAAGCTTTATAAAGATCAGGATGTTTCAATGGTTGAATGATCTTGATTTCTATCTCCTTTTTTACCTGCTGCATTCCACCAACGTCACTAAAGTTGATATCGGGCTTTTGTATAAAAAGTGACATTCCTTCTTCCTCTTCATTTTTAACAGCATTCTCAAACTGGGCACCGATCCTGAGCTCACCATCGAGTTGCTCATCTTTGAAAGAGGGATTTATTTCGAGAATTTTTTTGTAAGTGTCAATAGCTGTATTCCAGGCTTTTTCCTGTAAAGATGATTTTGCATATAAAATAAGCACATCCAGGTTATCAGGGGTCTTCTTCAGCAGGTCTTCGAGGATCACGTTGCAGGTAGGATAATCTTCTTTTTTAAAATATACACGAGCCAGTCCTATTAATCCTTTTTCATTGTTTTGCAGTGCAAGTGCCTGAAGAAATTCCTGTTCAGCTTCTTCTATCCTGTTAAGGTTGAACAAAGTTTCTGCAAGATGCAGTTTAAGATGAACATTTTCCGGCGAAAACTTCAGGGCTTCCTTCAACGTATCAATAATGCTTTGTGTCATTTAATTAAGGTTACTCTTTACAAGACAATGTACAATTAAAAATGTTTTCATACGGGTATTCCTTATCCATATTTATGAAATTAAGTAGTTAGCACTATCTGAAATTATTTTAAATGACTTTGTTTTGACGAATGTGTGTACGCCTTATTGTGCAATAGAACAGTAAGGAAGACATTTGCTATCAGCCGTTAAAAAAACACTTATAAACTTCAATTCAATAAGTATTTCTATGCTTATCTTGATACCTGCCCTAATGAATGTAATAAGTGTTTCCACCTATTATCAGAAAGCTTTTCTGAAATTTCCTGCCATTTAATATATAATTCTCCATCAAATTTTAATGTTAATAATTCGTTTGCCATTATATCTAATTGATCGTTGCTATAAACGAAATGAATGAAAGTTAATAATACCGGTGG
This sequence comes from uncultured Flavihumibacter sp., assembly GCA_964237295.1. GTDB lineage: Bacteria > Bacteroidota > Bacteroidia > Chitinophagales > Chitinophagaceae > JADCRZ01. Next base: position 9,300 of record CAXSIE010000036.1, read on the forward strand.
ATTGAATTATTGTAGTTTAAAACCAGTATGCATTGGCTCAATACTGAATAAACCATTCACCCTGTTGATTATCTTTTTAATACTAAGCTCGTTAAAAGCGGAGGCTCAGCAGGCCATGGATTATACTATACAGGCGAACATCATTTACAGATTTACAAAATACATAGAATGGCCGGAAAGTAAAAAGAAAGGTGATTTTATTATTGGGATAATCGGTGATTCTCCACTGGCAGAAGAATTAAAAAAATTTATTACCAACAAAACAGCAGGCGACCAGAAAATAATAATGAAAAAATTTTCTTCTTCCTCGGAAACATACAATTGCAACATTCTTTTTATTAGTGAAGATGAAAGCAGCAGCTTAAAAAAAATTGCTTTGCGAACCGCAGGTAACCCAATATTACTTGTTTCAGAATCGGATGGCCTTGCGCTGAAAGGGGCATGTATAAATTTTACCATCGTATCTGACCATCTGAAACTTGAGATCAATAAAAACAATATAGAACGGCGAAATTTGAATATAGCATCCGAACTGCTGCAACTTGGAATTACCGTAAAATGAATCAGAACCACACCTCCTTATGATAAACCATATATTATACAAAACAATTTATTTTACTGTTATTGCATCTTGTTCAGCATTTAATGGATATAGTCAAAGCGATACGGTAAAACCGGTTCCTTATGAAAGCCTTAGTTTAAAGGATCTGTTGAATGTAAAGATCATTTCTGTTTCTAAAAAAGCAGAGTCACTATTTGATGCGCCATTGTCTGCATCAGTTATTACAAAAGAAGATATGCAAAGGGCAGGTGCTACTTCTATTATGGAAGCTTTGCGCCTGGTGCCGGGCATGATTGTAAGAGAACAGAGCAATGGAAATTATGATATTCATTTACGCGGAATGGACAACGTTCCTCCCAATGCCACATTTGATGGTAATGCTACAACCACCCTGGTAATGATAGATAACCGCCCTATATACAATTATCTTAAAGGAGGCACTTTCTGGGAAACGTTACCGGTTGACCTTAATGATGTTGAGAAGATAGAAGTGGTAAGAGGGCCAGCGGCAGCCTTGTATGGCCCCAATGCAGTAAGCGGTGTTATCAATATAATCACCCGTCAGCCGCTGAAAGACGGGTTGTACCTGGTAGCCAATGCCAAACAGGGAAGCTACCAATCTTATATCAATAACGTGTCGGTTGGTTTTAAGAAGAGCAAATGGAGTGTAATAGCTTCAGGAAATTCCCAACATCGCGACAGGACCCAGACCTCTTACTTTGAGCTGTACAGGAACCGATATGTTGATAACCCCTCATACTTTGTAAGAATTCTGAGTGATACGGTATTTAATATAAGTGAGATGTATCCTGATCCGGGCCTGGCAATGCAGAAGTATGCTGGTAACGTTTTTTTTAACTTTCATCCCTCAGAAAAAACAACGATTAATATTACAGCAGGCCTGCAGCATTCAATGGTACAAAAGATTTCCACTGATAATGGTATTACTCCGTTGACCACCGTGGCATCTAACAGCAGGTACGCCGATATCAGGATTAATATAAAAGGAATTGCAGCACAGGTTTCAATCAATGAAGGCACACAAAAATCTAATTTTAATCCCGGTAACAAGTATGACTTCAGAACTTTCGATGCCAATATAGAATATAATTATATTAAAGGCAGGCTTTCACTTAAACCAGGCCTTAGTTACAGAAGTGCCGTTTACGATGATACCAGGTACTCAGACGTTGTTAACAAAACAGGGCTCTTTAATGCCAGGGGTTTGATCACTACGCAATCAGCTTCCATGCGGGGCGAGTATAAGCTTATGAACAATAAGCTCAGATTAGTAGCAGGTATCTCTGCCAGTAAGTTCAATCACCCGGATTCTACTTATGTATCTTATCAGTTTGCCGCGACTTATAAAGTAAATAAAAGCCATTTATTCCGGGCTGTTTATTCACGTGCCCCAAGGTCGTCCAGCATTTACGACACTTATATTGATCAAACAATCGCTTATTACCCAACCGGCTATAAAAAGTTTGCAAGATACGCGGTGGAAAGTAATAAAAATCTTAAACTTCTTACTGCAAACATGGTTGAAATTGGTTACCGGGGCATTATTACGCCCGCACTTTCTGTTGATGCTGAAATGTTTTCTATCAGGTCAACAAATTATAGCAGCCTTGTCACCAATGGTTCCTATTTACAAATGATAGGAACCGATACGCTGCAGGTGCTGCCGATTATTCCCACCAATCTTCCGCTTATTCTGAAACAAAATGGTATTACTGTTTCATTAATCTATAGCAGTAAAAAACTGCAGGTGAAACCATTTGTAACATGGCAGAAATCGAGGTTAACAAATTATGCTCTATTCTTTAATATGCCCGATGCCGCTCCTTCATCTATCCAGGATAACCCGGTAGAGAATAACATCTATTCAGGAAATGGCGTATCGCAAGCACTTAAAAGTACACCTGTTGTATTTGGCGGGGCGGATGTTGATTACCTAATCATACCAAAATTGAAAGTTAACCTGAACGCATATTATTATGCCGGCCAAACTTATTACCACGCAACCAACATTATTTTCAACGATGGTGTACGGGGCATTGACCATATTGATGCGAAGCTTATCCTCAATGCCTTAGTGTCTTATGAAGCTGTAAAAGGACTGTTTATATCCTGCGGCGCAAAAAACATACTGGGTAATGCATCCAGGGAATTTTTTCATGCAGACACCGTACCGTTTACATTAATGGCAGGCATTCACTATGAATTTTAGATCTTATGAATATAAGCATTAAAAAAAGAATTTACAGCAGCTTTACCCTGCTGGTATTGCTGTTTGCTATTAATGGCATAGCTTCCCTTATTACACTTGATACCAACAAAAGGCTCTCTGAAAATATTCAAACGGTAGTTGATCCTTCACTGCAGGGTGTCGAAGACCTGGAAGATATACTGATTGAATCAAAAATGTATATAACCAACTGGGTTTTCCTGAGGTCAGGCCAGGAAGACAGAGACGCATTGATACATCTTCATAATATAGATTACCCAAGACAAAAACAAAAATTGAATCTTTTATTTTCCCTATTGAATAATGGATTAATGACAAGCAGTTTAAAGAATGGTTTTGTAAAATTCGATGAACTTCTTGTTACTGAAAAAAAGATCATGTCATCGTTGAACAAATTCGATGACTATAATGATGCCGTAATAAAAATGGAAGCCGAAAGAATGATAGAAGATGAAGTGCTTCCACGTACTGCTTCGCTAATGAACGACCTGGTAAAAATTGTTTCTTATGCGAAGGATGTAAGAATTCAGAAGAATAATGATCTTAAGAAATCATCCACTCAATTAAGAACTTTAATCTCAGTGCTGGCCATTATTATCATTTGCACCGCCATCTTTCTTTCAGTATATATGACCAAGGTAATTCTCGGGCCAATCAATACCATCAGGCAAATTGTAAACGATCTCGGTGTAGGAATCATCCGCAAAGCAGATCACAAGTTAAGAAAGGATGAAATTGGAGAGATGATCCGTTCAGTTAATAACCTTTCTGAAAAGCTGCTGGCAACAGCAACATTTGCACGGGAGGTGGGTAACAGGAATTTTGATATTGCCTTTCAGCCACTAAGTGATGAAGACACTCTGGGCAAAGCGCTTCTTTCAATGCGGGATGACCTGAAGACAAGTGAAATGGAATTGATGGAAAGCAGCGCAGACCTTAGTAAGAAAGACAGGATGCTGGAGTCATTAGTTTCATCAACACATGAGCTTATCAGTAATAACAATCTTGAAATGGCAATGGGTGAATCTATCAGGTTATTATGTTTACAAATGGCGATGGACGGTGTGACCGTTTACAAGAATAATATTGAAAAAACAAACGGCCAATTGACTTTCAACCATTTGGTAAGGTGGACAAGCGCAATAAATAAAATTGAATATGCCCTGCCTCAATACCAGCAGCGTCAGGGCATGCCTCAGGTGATGGAGATGCTTGGCAAAAATGAAGTTTATCATAGCTTAACGAAAGATATTAAAGAAGCGCCTTTAAAAGCGTTAATGGAAAGCAAGAATATCAAGTCTTCCGTAAATTTCCCAATATTTGTAATGAACCAGTTTTGGGGATTTGTTGTTTTTACTGACTGCCGCACTGAACGAACCTGGACAGTAACAGAATACTCCATCCTTAAATCATTTATTGTAACACTGGGCTCAGCTATTGAGCGTACCCAAATAGAAAAACAATTAATTACGGCAAAAGATAATGCCGAAGCTGCCAGCCTTGCCAAGAGCGAATTCATGGCCAATATGAGCCATGAACTACGCACTCCCATGAATGGCATCATTGGCTTTACTGACCTGGTATTAACTACCGATCTGCAAAAAACGCAACGTGAGTACCTGCAAAATGTGGGTAAATCTGCCTATAACCTGCTCAGCATTATCAACGACATACTTGATTTCTCTAAAATAGAAGCCGGAAAGCTTACGATAGATAATACCGTATTCAAGCTGAATGAGGTAATAGAGGAAACAGTTGATATGCTGTCTATTAAAGCATTGGAAAAAAATATTGAG
>CAXSIE010000036.1:13915-16147 GCA_964237295.1 uncultured Flavihumibacter sp.
AGACGAGGTGCGCATCAGGCAAATTCTGGTAAACCTGATTGGTAACGCCATCAAATTTACAAACGTGGGTGAAATTTTTGTAACCGTTCAAAAAACAAAACCTGCTTATGAAAAGAATGATAAAAAATGTCTTGATATAAATATATCTGTAAAGGATACCGGTATTGGCATTCCTGCTGAAAAACTGGAAAGTATATTTGAAAGCTTTACACAGGCAGATTCTTCTACTACGCGGAAATTCGGCGGAACCGGCTTAGGCCTTACTATTTCCAAGCGGCTGGCTGAACTAATGGATGGGGAGCTGCATGTAAAAAGCGAAACAGGAAGCGGTAGTGAATTTACACTGCAGCTTACGATGGAAGTTATAGACGAGCAACCCCTTATTACACGTACTTCCAAAGAATTACTGCGTGAGGTATTGGTGATAGATGATAATATCAGTAACTGTAAATTAATGCAGGGTATTTTTGAGTATTTACATGTTTCCTGCAAAATTTGTTTCAGCGGTTCCGAAGCATTGGAAATAATTAACAATGCAATGGAGCGTAACCAGCATTTTGATCTGATTATAACCGATCATCAAATGCCGGAAATGGATGGTATTACGCTTGTGAAAGAAATCAAGAAAATAGTTAAAGGGCCCGGAGAACCTTTCATACTTATGTTATCTTCCCTGGAAAAAACAATGTTTCAGGAGGATGCTGAAAAGATCGGCATAAATAAATTTCTTTCTAAACCGGTAAAATTAAATGAGCTGGTCAGCCTCTTGTCCTATTTATTTGATAAATCCTCTTTACATATAGATACACATGCTCCGATACCGGTAATAGAAAAGTTTTCTGAAAGCATCAGGATATTAGTAGCTGAAGACAATCCTATGAACATGCTGCTTATCTCAAAAGTACTGGGCAAAATGGGCCTGGAAGTTATTAAGGCCGGGAACGGGGAAGAAGCTCTTGAAATGTTGTCGATGCACGATCCGGCCCTGATATTTATGGATATCAATATGCCGGTAATGGACGGCTTTGCTGCAACACAACAGATCCGGAAGTTACCTCCTCCTTTGTGCGATATCCCTATTATTGCTTTAACGGCCGATGCAATGAAAGAAGACAGAGAACATTGCCTGGAAATAGGCATGAACGATTTTGTGTCTAAACCTTTCCGGCTGAAGGAAATAGAATTCATCCTGAAAACTTATTTGAAAAGTACTTTAGTGTTACAGTAATTCAATAGGTGTCTGGTAAGTTAATGGTCATTTATAGCTGATATAACTAGTGTTAAGTTAATTATAACCTGCCACTGAAAATAATAGGAGTTTTCAAAAAAAACTTATCAGATTCAACACATTAGTTTGCCTAAAGGGACAAGTATTATTGGCATCATTTTCATTTAGATGAAACTGGAAAGCAGTTATATTGTGCAGTAAAACAATACTATCTAAGCGCAGGGAGCGTGCTGTTACTGAAACGCTTGTTTAAGAAAAAATAAAAATCTTTTGTAATATATAATCTTCCTATATTGCAAAAAAAATGGCCCTCCTAAGAATAGGACGGCCTCTAACGATTGCTTGCCATATGAAAATCTTGAACTGTCTTTTTGAAGCTGATATCTCAGCTTTTGTCCGAATGAGCCTTTAACGTTTCTTGCTTCGACGATTGCTGCTTTATGAAATTCTCATCCTTCCTGAACAAATGTAGGCTGAGTTTAGATACCATTTAAATCAAGTTATAAGTGATTTAATTATGCCAAAAGCGGGTTTTGGTTGTTAAACCCCTTTACTGTATTGAGTTTCAGAATTATTACTTCATTATGTCCAACCGGTTTACAGATACATTATATCAGTTAATTCACTCTCTGGAAAAGTCAGAAAAAAGGAATTTCAAGCTATATATTAAGAGAAGTTCTTCCAAGGAAGACCTAAAAGTGGTTCAGTTGTTTGATGCGCTTGATAAACTGAACGAATACGATGAAAAATTGCTGTTAAAAAGGCTGCCGGGAATTGAAAAACCCCAGCTCTCTAATTTAAAAATTCATTTATACAAACAGATACTTGCCAGCCTGCGGTTATTAAAAACTTCTGAAAATATTGACCTTCAATTAAATGAGCAGCTGGATTATGCACGCATCCTTTACAACAAGGGCCTACACCTCCAAAGCCTGAAAATTCTGGAAAGAGCTAAAGAAATTGCTAAGGCAAAATACAAGTTCAGCTATCTCACACAGGTTATT
>CAXSIE010000036.1:16157-17299 GCA_964237295.1 uncultured Flavihumibacter sp.
CATATAACCAGAAGTATCCAGGACAGGGCGGAAAGTTTATCCCTGGAAGCTTTGGAAGTAAGCCGCCGGATAGATATGGTAGCAAGGCTCTCCAACCTGGCCTTACAATTATATAGCTGGTATATTAAAAACGGCCATGCAAGAAACGAAAAGGATGAAAAGGTAGTAACTAAATTTTTCAATGACAAATTACCGCCAGAAGCGCACGAACAGACCGGATTTTACGAGCGGCTCTATCTGTATCAAAGCTATTGCTGGGTTACTTTCATTTGCCAGAACTTTTTGATGTATTACCGCTATTCACAGAAATGGGTGGATCTTTTTCAACAGGAACCCATGATGATCAACGTAGAAACAGGTCATTATACCAAGGGAATGCACAACCTGTTAAACGCGCATTTTGATCTGAGAAACTATCAAAAATTCAAAATTACCCTTCAACAGTTTGAAGCGTTCGCCAGTACCGATACCGCTAACGACCATGATAATTTCAGGATACAGACTTTTGTTTATATAAACAGCGCTAAAATAAACCAGCACCTGATGCTGGGCACTTTTAAAGAGGGACTGTTACTGGTTCCTTATGTGGAAGAAAAACTGCAGGAGTACACGCTATACCTGGACAGGCATCGCATCCTGGTTTTTAATTACAAAATAGCCACGCTATATTTTGGCAGCGGTGACTATGAAAAATGTATTGATTACCTTCAAAGGATCATCAACGACCATGTGGATCTGAGAAATGACCTGCAATGTTATGCGCGGCTGCTTCACCTTATAGCGCATTATGAACTGGGTAATTTTGGAATAATAGAATACCTCACCAAATCGGTCTATCGCTTTATGGCGCGGATGGAAAACCTTACCGTAGTGGAAGAAGAGATGTTTAAATTTTTACGCCATTCGTTTCATGTTTCACGTAATAAATTAAAACCTGAGCTGGAAAAATTCCTCCAGAAGAATAAACAGTTCGAAAAGAGCCGGTTTGAAACCCGTGCTTTCGCTTACTTGGATATTATTTCCTGGGTGGAGAGTAAAGTGTTGGAAAAACCTATGAACGAGATCCTGCGTGAGAAATATATGAATAGTCCCAGAAGAAGGATACTTAAGGCACAGACGGTATAGCTATCACTTTAATTCAG
>CAXSIE010000036.1:17309-20087 GCA_964237295.1 uncultured Flavihumibacter sp.
CCACGATACAAGGTGATCTTTCCCGGACCGCTTCCCACATAGCCAAAATCGGCATCTGCCATTTCGCCGGGACCGTTTACAATACAACCCATGATGGCTATCTTAACTCCTTTGAGGTGATTGGTAACGGAACGGATCTTTGCCGTTGTTTCCTGCAGATCGAACAAGGTTCTGCCGCAACTAGGACAGCTTATATATTCTGTTTTGGAGATCCTGGTGCGGGTGGCCTGAAGAATAGAAAATGAGGTATTGTTGAGGAATTGATGATTGTTCCTCGTTTCCAGGTAGGTTCGTCCGCTTACTTTATTATTCTGAATAATGGCCGGATTGTTCATGAGCCAGATGCCATCGCCCATTCCATCCAGTAACAACGCTCCGGCTTCCGTAGAAAATTGTATTAACTGTTCATCAATAGTGGTAACATCACTTTCAACGGTAATGATTACCGGGCAACGGAGGTTCCTGTTCATCAATTCTGAAATATAACTTCTTACACCCGGCATCACATGTACGCCTGATGACCAGATGCAAAGAACCACGGTATTGTCGTTGCGGATAGCTTCTAAAATTTCTTCGGCATTGCCGCTGTTTACATCAATAGCAATAAAATTTAGTTTGCCTGAATGTTCCGTTGACTGCAGGTATTCATTTCCCTGGTACAGCGGGAAATAGTTGGTTTTATTGCCAGACTGTAACCAGGCGGAGTAATTGCAAATGACCTTCAAAGAGCCGGGGAAGTCAAAATCTTATCACCTGAATACAGGTAATCGGCAGCCCCATCGGAAATATTCCATTTGTCGGTAAACGGGTCATAAGTATAACCTATAGAAATAAGATCATCGGGTGCGATAGTTGCCGCCTGCATAAAATCAGCCACCACAACAGGAACTAATTTACTGCCAATGTTAGAAACTGTGTAAGTGGACCTTCTTACATAATCATATGGATTGTAAGGCACTTTAATAATTGGCGCTACAGGTGAAGTAACATTCCTGCCTTCATATCTTTTCACCAGGTCTTTACAAACCGGGATCTCGAATTCAGGATCTTCGGTTAAAGATACCCTGATCGTGTCACCAATACCATCTTCCATCAGTGTGCCGATTCCTATTGCAGATTTTATTCTTCCGTCTTCTCCATCACCTGCTTCAGTAACACCCAGGTGCAGGGGATAACATTCAGCAAATTCATCCATCATCTTTTCAACCAATAACCGGTAAGCCTGAACCATCACTTTCGGATTGCTGGATTTCATGCTCAGCACAATATTATGATAGCTTTCATACCGGGCTATTCTTAAAAACTCCATAGCGCTTTCAACCATTCCCATAGGCGAATCTCCATAACGGCTCATAATCCTGTCGCTTAACGAGCCATGATTGGTGCCAATGCGCATGGCCGTGCCATATTCCTTGCAAATTTTAACCAGCGGGGTAAATCTTGTGCGGATGCGATCCGTTTCTTCAATATATTCCGAGTCGGTATATTCCAGCAGTTCAAATTTCTTTTTATCAACGTAATTGCCGGGGTTGATCCTTACTTTTTCAACAATCCTGGCAGCGATCTCGGCAGCGTTAGGAGTGAAGTGGATATCCGCAATTAACGGAACATGATAGCCTCTTCTATTAAGTTCATTTTTGATATTGAGTAAATTTTCCGCTTCGTTTCTGCTGGGGGCGGTGATCCTGACCAGTTCGGCGCCGGCTTCAATGCATCGGATGGATTGTTCTACCGTACCAATGGTATCCATGGTATCGGTAGTGGTCATGGTTTGAACGCGAATCGGGTTGAAATTTCCTAATAAAAGGTCGCCCACTTTTACTTCCAGCGTTTTCAGGCGCTCATATCCGGTAAGAGAATTACAATAAAATTGCATAATGCAAAATTATATGAAAAAAAGGAGCCACAAAGCCACGAAGGCACGAAGGAGCACAAAGTTTTATTAATCTTTGTGCTTCTTCGTGCCTTAGTGCCTTCGTGGCCATTTCTTGGAAATTACTACCAGTCTTTATCCTGCTTTGTAGGCGATGCGTTTTGCTGTTGCATCTTTTGCTGCACTTCTTTTTCTTTTTGGGCGAGTGCTTTCAGCAATTGGTCTACCTGCTTTTTATTGAGCTTACTTTGCTGCTGATCAGGCTTTTGATCCTGTTTTTCTTTATTCTTATCCTGCTTTTGATCATCTTTCTTTTTTTCGTTCTTGTCTTTCTTTTGATCTTCTTTCTGCTGTTGCTTTTTCTTCTCCAGCAATGCTTTCTGCAGGTTTTCCCTTGCTTCTTCATCCTTTCCATCCAGCTTCAGGGCATTTTTCCAGGCTTCAATGCTTTCATTTAGTTTCTGCTGTTTGCTGTAAGCCACTCCTTTATTATAAAACGATTTTTCTTTAACCGGTTTTTCCCTGGTATTGGCAATGGTAGATTCGAATGAATTGGTGGCTTCATCAAACTGATTGGTTCGAAACTGTGCATTACCCAAATTGTAATTGGCAACAGGATTTTCAGGAGATACCGCTATGGCTTTCCGGTATTCAGCAGCAGACTGGTCAAAAATTTTCTGCTGGTACAATTTGTTACCATTACGAATATTGCTGGTAACATTCTGAACCTGTGCATAGGAAAAAACCAGCAGGAAGTTACAAAAGAGGGCTGTAAAAATATTTTTTTTCAAGTGGTTGTATATTTTCTTTCCGGAATAAATAATTCAATCAGTAACAGCAGGAAGGCCGCAGCCAGGAACCATTGAAAATAGCTTTGATAACTAACAAATGCGTCGTCACCCAGT
>CAXSIE010000037.1:0-4667 GCA_964237295.1 uncultured Flavihumibacter sp.
GCGTGATATTTACCTATGGAATGGAAACTTCTTTTTTCAGGTTTTCTCAAAACCAGGCCGAACGAAAAAAAGTATTAAGCGCCAGTTCGGTATCCCTACTATTTACTACCATCCTTTTTACATTTCTGTTGATTTACTTCAGGCAAATACTTTCATTGTGGATGGAACTTGGCAATCATCCCGAGTACATTATTTACTTCGCACTTATATTGGCGTTCGATACCTTAACAGCGATTCCTTTTGCAAATCTCCGTTTACAAAACAGGCCTATGCGCTATGCCACAGTTAAATTAATTAACATCGGCATCAATATAGGCCTCAATCTTTTTTTTTTAAAACTTTGCCCGTGGCTGCTTGAACATAACATAACATGGGTATCGCTTTTTTACGATCCATCGTTAGGTGTTAATTATATTTTTATTTCCAACCTGGCAGCCAGCGGTGTAACATGGTTGTTATTGCTTCCTGAGATATTCGGAATTGAATGGAAAATTGATACAGCAATATTGAAAAGACTGATGCGATATTCATTACCCTTAATTATTGTAGGGTTAGCAGGCATGGTAAATGAAACCCTCGACAGGGCTTTCTTTCTTACCAAATACCTGCCTTATGACAAGAAACATAATGATTTTCTTATAGGTATCTATGGCGCTAATTACAAGCTATCGATTCTTATAACGCTGTTTATCCAGGCATTCAGAATGGGCGCGGAGCCTTTCTTTTTTCAGCATGCCGAGGCTAAGAATGCCAGGCAGACTTATGCAAGGGTAATGAAATACTTTGTGATCATACTAAGCATCATGTTTTTGTTAGTGGCCATGTACATTAACGTATGGAAATTCTTTCTGAGAAGTGAAGTGTACTGGCAGGGCTTGTATGTGGTTCCAACCCTGCTGCTGGCTAATATTTTTTTAGGTATTTATTATAACCTTTCCATCTGGTTTAAATTAAGCAACCAAACCAGCATGGGTGCATATATTACCATTATTACCGCCCTGCTTGCGTTTGTGCTGAATATCTGGTGGATCCCGATCTTCGGATATTTCGGATCGGCATTGGCAACAATGATTTGTTACGGCGTTCAGATGGTTATCTGTTACCGGCTTGGACAAAAGTATTACCCGATACCTTATCCAACCAGAAAATTAACAAGCATTATTGTATTGTCCCTGTTGTTCTATGGAGCTTACTGGTGTATCATTAAGTATATCGTTTCTCCGGAGGATGTATATGCTTTAAATGCAACATCACTGACTGTAGCATCCGTGTTGTTGATGCTCTACATTTACCTGATGTATAAAATTGAAAAGCCTTATCTCAAAAACATTCGGCTACCTTTTATAGGTAAACTGGTTAAGTAATTACTGTAATGACGATTATATTGCTATCGGCTATCAGGAGACTAATGCATGTATGTTTCTTCCTGATAGGACTGATGGTTATGATATTACATAACAGCCTAATTAAAAAAAGGATTGTTTTTCTTTTCGAAACCAATAGTTGTAGGCGCTCCATGACCCGGGTACACTACTACTTCATCGGGTAAGGTAAACAACTGCTGCCTGATGCTATGGAGAAGGGTATCATGGTCGCCGCCCGGCAAGTCAGTTCTGCCGATGCTGCCTTTAAACAATACATCTCCCCCTATTATGAATTGTTGTGCCTCACAATAAAAACAAATGTGTCCTGGTGAATGGCCAGGCGTAAAAAGAACTTTTAACTCGTCTTCTCCCAGCATAACAATAGCTCCTTCTTTTAAAAAAATCAATTCACTGTTATAATTTTCAAAAGGAAGGTTCCAGCTCTGTCCAAAAATGGGCGCATAGTCTAATACGGGCTTTTCTTTTTCATGAATATGTAAGTGAATACCGTAACTATCAAAGATGAATTTGTTACCGAATACATGATCAAGATGACAATGGGTATTTAACAAATATTTAAGGGAAAGTGTATATCTGTTAATAAAATCCTGGAGTTCTTTTCTCTCAGCGCTTAAATAACATCCGGGGTCTATAATACCGCATATAAGTTGTTCGTTGAATAATAGGTAAGTATTTTCCTGTACCGGATTAAACGTAAAGCCTTTCACAGTTATCATACAACCAATAATTTAATATGAATTTCACCGATTAACAGTAAAAACATAATTTTAATACACAATTAGATGGATATGCAAGATCTGAAGAATTCTCTGATGTTGAAAGTTTACCTTAAGTCATGGCTTTTATGTGTTTTATTAGTGTTTTCCTTTTTCGCCCAGCCTGCCATCGGACAGGTAAGTACGGTGGAATTTGGGAAAAACAGGGTGCAGTTTAAAAAGTTCAAATGGGCCTATTACCAAACTGAAAACTTTAATAGCTATTATAGTCAGAATGGTGAACCGCTTGCAAAATTTGTTGCCCAGGTAGCGGAAAAAGAACTTACAGACCTGGAAAGCTTTACTGAATATGGCTTGCAACGCCGGGCAAATATTATAGTTTACAACAGCTACAATGAAATGGAACAATCGAACATCGGCTTGTCTAATGATTGGCAGAGCACCGGTGGCAACACAAAGCTGGTAAACAATAAAGTGATTGTATACTTTAACGGTAATCATTACGACCTTCGCCGCCAGGTTCGCGAAGGTATTGCCCGCATATTGGTAGACAATCTTTTATTCGGTGATGACCTGGGAGAATTCGCCGCTAACCAGGCTTTACTGGACCTTCCAAAATGGCTGACGGATGGATATGTGGCTTATGCTGCTGAAAACTGGAGCACCGACCTTGATGATCAGTTGAAATCCGCAATGCTTTCCGGAAGGTATAAAAATTTTTACCAGTTTGCTTATGAAAAACCATTGCTGGCAGGCCACTCCCTCTGGTATTATGTTGCAGAAACTTACAAGAAAGAAAACGTTACCTATTTCTTATACCTGGCACGCGTATATCGTAATTTAAACGGTGCCTCACAAAGGATCACCAAAAAGAAATTTAAAGATCTGCTGCACGAATTCATGGATTTTCAGGTGCAGAAATATGATAGAGATATAAAGGCCAGACGTAATGCCCCTAAAGGCTCCATGTCAGTTGTGGAAGAAATCCGCAATAATCATGATTTTTTCCGGTTTGCTCCTAATCCTGCACCAAGAAGCCAGACATATGCTGTAGTGGAATATAAAAAGGGAATAGAAAGAGTAAATATTTACAATAACTACGGTACTAAGAAAGTGTTGCTCAAAAGTGGCGTAAGACTCAGCGAAAATGTACCTAATCCTAACTATCCTCAATTAGCATGGGACACTAAGGGAAACCGCCTTGCTGTAGTTTATTGGGAAGAAGGAACAGTAAAGCTTTTTTTGTATGATATGCTGACCCGCTATAAAACCATCAAACAGGATCTGCCGGAATTTGACCAGGTTCAGGATTTTAAATTCATGCTTGATGGCAACACTTTATTATTCAGTGCAGTAAAGAAAGGACAGTCTGACATCTTTGTTTATAAAATTGACAGGCAAACAACTGAACAAATTACCAATGATGTGTATGATGATCTTGATGCATCTTTTGTTGCCTTTCCTAATAAAACAGGCATTATATACGCATCAAACAGGCCTTCCGCTACGGCAAAAACAGGCGATACCGTATTGCCATCGAACAACCTTTACAATGTTTTCCTGGTTGATAACTGGAATAAAAGTGAGTTCAAGCAAATATCGCAGCTAACCTATCTCAAATTTGGTAACGCCAAAAATCCAACGCAGTATAACAATACGCATTTTACTTTTATCAGCGATGAAAACGGCGTTGGAAACAGGTACGCAGGATTTTTTAAAACACAGAGAGCCGGCGTTGATACCATTTATAAAATCGGTGATGAGTTGTTGCGTAACCCGGACAGAAGAGACTTAGACTCTGCACTGAGGACCAACAAAAAAAGCGAGCCGGATTCTATATTTGCCATTTCCCTGACCAATGATTCCGCATACGTTTTTGCACTTACCAACTATCAAAGCAGTTTGAAAGAAACAAAAATTGCCGGTGATTTAGGACAGGTTAGTGAAGTAAGACAGGAAGGCGATCTGAAGTTTTTATACAAGTTGAAAGTTGATGAAGCCACCCTAAGAAAAAGAAACGTAAACCCTAGGCCCACCGATTACCGCCGTAAAACTTTAGAAGCTTACCGGCTTGCCAGCGGAGACGCCTTAAAGTTCAAGTCTGCTACGCCGGGTGGCGATACTACCAGAAAGAAAGATATTTTTGAATCTGAATTTGGAAATGAAAAAGTGGATTCTGCCGCACTTAAAAAAATCAGTGAAGCTGCAGACCGTAACAAGCCTTTAACGGTGCTCGACAAAGCAAAGAAATTTGACTACAAGCTAAAGTTTGCGATAGACCAGGTTACCGGTTCCTTATTCAACAGTGATGTACTGGGTACCCGCTACCAGCCTTATACGGGAAGTTTACCTGTAAATTTAAACAACGGAGCGTCCAATGGTTTGGTTTCCGTTTCAATATTCGATATGCTGGAAGATGTCAGGTTTACCGGGATGTTCCGGTTGCCGATAATCAGTAGTGTAGGCAGTGGTATACCGATTTCACTTGGTCAGCAGAATGTATTCAATCCGGGAGCCCAGTCTTTATTCAACTCAGGGAGTGAATACCTGGCAAGGTTTGATTACC
>CAXSIE010000037.1:4677-7707 GCA_964237295.1 uncultured Flavihumibacter sp.
GCTATATACTACCGCAAAACAGATGTTGGTCAAACAGGTGAAAATTACGACGCGAAATCTTATACCAATTTATACCAGGGTGTTATAAAATATCCATTTGACAAAGTAAAAAGCGTTCGTTTATCTCTCGGTGTCAGGACCGATAAAGTGGTCATTAAATGGGCTGATACGGGCCCTTTGGATGAGCCCGACAGAAAGAGATCATATGGTTTAATGCGGCTCGAATATGTTTATGACAATACAGTGGCTAAAGCAACCAATATATTGAATGGATTGCGTTATAAGTTTTATATAGATTACAACAGCCAGATCAGCAAGCTGGGAACACAGGAAGGACGCAACAGTTTCAACTTCGGGTTTGACGGGCGTTATTATTATCCCATCTACCGCAACTTCATATGGGCGGGCAGGGCAGGAGGAGATTTTTCGTGGGGTAACCAAAAAATATTGTACTACCTCGGTGGTGTAGACGGTGCTTTATATCCTAAGTACAGCCAGAATCCGAAACCACAGGATCCCGATTATGCTTTTCAATCCCTGGCGGTAAACATGCGTGGATTTCCTCAGAATGTTGCCAATGGTAACAATGCAGTGGTACTAAACAGTGAATTCAGATTGCCCGTATTTGCAACATTATTCAACCGTCCTATTAATAACGCTTTCCTGCGTAACTTTCAGGTGATCCAGTTCTTTGACCTGGGAACCGCCTGGAACGGTGCATACAGTAAGATAGAACGTCCATTTGTAGTGTATACAGGAAATCCTGTTTCAGTACTGATTAAAGCAGGAGGTATCGGACCTTTTGTAGGTAGCTATGGCTTTGGTGCAAGAAGCACGTTACTGGGCTACTTTCTGAGACTGGATACCGGTTGGGAAATGAATGGATTCTTCAAAGGCAAACCTATGCTGCATTTCGCAATGGGAGTTGATTTTTAGTAGGTGTGAGGTATCAGGTATGAGTTAGAAACTTACCCTTACTAAAATCACAAGAGGGAAATATATGTTTTAGTTTTCCTCTTGTGATTTTATACTGTTATTAATGAATGTCTTACCATCAGAAGTGTTAATTTTTAATTGTAAGAGATGTTCACCTCATATCCCATACCTGATACCTCATATCTGATACCTCATACCTAACCAACAAACTTACTAACCCTCTTCATCGTCATATAAATAAGCATCATAAAAACTGAATAAAAAAATATCATGCCCCAGGCATTTTTATAGAGTATGGGATGCATTAGTAAATCAAAAATATCCATCATCAAATGGAAAGGATTGGTAATAACATCCCAACTGTTGTAACGCAGGTATCTTCCTATAAATATTCCCAGAGCATTTAGCAGCATCACCGGGTAGAGAAAGATCAATTCGTTTTTGTAACCCCATAACATCTGAACGATCTTTTCCATATGACGGACAGACAGGATACCGGCGAGTAAGCCATTCCAGGCAAAAGATAATATTAGTAAAAGATCAAACCATAGTGGCGTGTTATTATTTTCCTGAAGATGAAACAGGTCGGTAAGTATGTAAAATGCATTTGGTATAAACAGCAGCCAGGTAAAACATACTCCGGCAAACATCCATTTATTATTTATTACTGACGGTTTACCAATGAGCCCTCTTGAAATAAAATAAGGGATAAATGCAAGGAACAGGTTCCACTCCAGGAAAAAGAAAGTTATTTTACTTGTATAAAGAACCCTTATTACAAGCATTACAGTACTGAAAGAAACCGATACAAACATCAATCGCTCCATCTCCGGTTTAAGCAGATAAAGTTTAAGAAGGTATCGTGGAAACGAAAGTATCTTTGTCATATTATTTTAGGTATGAAAATTATTAATCCTATAATTACAGCAACTATTGCAGCAATAAGCACGGCCCCTGCTGCTATATCTTTTATTATTTTAACAGCCGGGTGATGTGCCGGCGAAAAATGATCCATTATTTTTTCTATAGCAGTGTTAAACATTTCAGTGATCAGAACCAATGCAATAGCAAATAAAACTGCAATCAGGTCTAAACCTGAAATTTTAAAAACAAATGAAATCAACAATACAAATATTGTTGCAACGCCATGTATCCGGGCATTGTGTTCACGCCTGAAAAACCAGGTTACGCCTGCATAAGCATAAACAAAACTTTTAAACCTGGCCTTCCAGGAAAATTTTTGCAATTCCATATCAACATATTTTACTGATTCAATACAATTCACCCACCAATCGATCGTATCATTTCTTCCAGCGCATCAAGATGCGATTTGAAAGCTTTTTCTCCTGCTTTAGTAACTGAATAGGTAGTATTGGTCTTTCTGCCAATAAAACCTTTCTTTACTTTAACAAATCCACTCTCCTCCAGGGTTTTCAGATGAGAAGCCAGGTTACCATCCGTTACATTGATAAGTTCCTTTAACTCATTGAAATTTACTGCTTCATTTACCATAACGGCGCTCATGATACCCAGGCGAATACGGCTGTCAAAAATTTTATTAAGATTTTCTATCGGATTTTTCATTACGTTTTAATGGTTGTTAATTGATAACACTTACCAGTAACTTACGTTAAGTTATCAGGAGGCAGCTTATCATGTCAATCTGCTGATAGCTGTTATCCTCTTTCATATTTCCACCACATCATCGTTCCATAAATTATATGAAGCAACCCGAAACCTGTAGCCCAAAAAATCAAACCATAACCCGGTATCCATAAATTAAATACTCCCAGTATTATTTCGCAATATCCCAGGTACCGTACTTCACCCAGCGTATACTTACTTCCGTTTACCAGCGCAAGGCCGTAGAAGAGCAGGCAACAGGGAGCTATCAGGAGGTAATATTTTAAATCAAGCATCCTCAAAACAACAATTCCTCCTACAACCATCGGAACAAGGGTGTTCCACATCAAGCGCCTGGCAGATGTACCCCAGATTTGAATGCCTGCCTTCCTGCTTCGGAAATAGGTAAACATAAAAGCAGTAATGAATGCGGCTATAAAAACACCTGCTGCAATCATTAATAACTGGCGG
>CAXSIE010000037.1:7717-19989 GCA_964237295.1 uncultured Flavihumibacter sp.
CCAAAGCTTTCGGTGTAACCTGATTTATGTGAGATTTTATATTCAGACATTTTGGAAACCGCTAACCAGGCACCGGTAAGTGCACATGCCCCTGCAGCTATTCCACTCCATCCACTCAGGCTGATGAACCGGCTGCTTCGCTCCATCATACTTTTTATATCCTGTAAGGTTTCAAACGGCTGATAGGTTGTTTTCATAAAAAGCACTTTGATTGACAAAGTAAAAGTTATTTTTTGATTAATCAGGATTTAATTTTTTGTTATCAGCGGTCAGCTATCTGCAGATAGGAGGAACGCAGTACATATTGATACTCTGACTGTATACTGCTGACAGCAATTCCACGCCCGCCTTACACTAAAAGGTTTAAAAAAAACTTTCAGGTTTAACAAAACTCCTTATCTTTCTACATCATAATTAACGTTGCATGCCAAACAAATTTATTCTTGCCTTAGACCAGGGTACTACCAGTTCGCGGTGTATACTTTTCGATCGGGGAGGAAATATAATAAGTGTTGCGCAAAAGGAATTCAGTCAAATTTATCCCCAACCCGGATGGGTGGAACATGACCCGGAAGAAATATGGTCCTCACAGTTCAGTGTTTTAGCCGAAGTGCTGGCAAAAAGCAGTACCAGTCTTTCGCAACTGGCCGCCATAGGAATTACCAACCAACGGGAAACTACCCTGGTTTGGGAAAGATCCACTTCAAAACCAATTTATAACGCTATTGTATGGCAGGACAGGAGAACTGCGGGTTACTGCGATGAATTAAAAAAGGAAGGATTGCACCAGTTGATACAGCAGAAAACAGGCCTTGTGATTGACGCTTATTTTTCTGCTACCAAGCTGCGATGGATACTGGATAATGTTCCCGGGGCAAGGGCCCTGGCAGATAAGGGAGCACTTGCGTTCGGTACCGTAGATACCTGGCTGGCATGGAAACTGTCTGATGGCAAACTGCACATAACAGACGTATCCAATGCTTCCAGAACCATGCTCATGAATATACATACCTGCGAATGGGATGAAGAGCTGCTTAAGATTTTTAATATACCGCTGTCTGTGCTGCCTGAAATAAATCCATCCAGTAAAATTTACGGAGTAACTGATGCAATCGTTAAAAATTCAAATATACCTATTGCCGGGATCGCAGGAGATCAGCACGCCGCCCTGTTCGGACAAATGTGTATTCAACCCGGCATGGTAAAAAATACTTATGGAACCGGTTGTTTTATGTTGATGAATACCGGCGAAAAAGCAGTGACCTCACATAATAATCTGTTGACCACGGTGGCCTGGAAACTTAACGATAAAGTGGAATATGCGCTGGAAGGCAGCATCTTTATTGCAGGAGCAGTAGTGCAATGGCTGAGAGACGGCTTGCAGATCATCCGTTCTTCGGCTGAGATAGAGTCGCTTGCTTCACAGGTTAATGATACCGGCGGTGTGTATATGGTTCCGGCATTTACAGGACTGGGCGCTCCTCACTGGAATCCTTATACGCGGGGTACTTTATTCGGACTAACGAGGGGAACCACCAATGCACACATTGCCCGGGCGGCTCTTGAAAGCATTGCTTATCAAACTACGGATGTATTGAAAGCGATGGAATCAGATTCGGGCATTGTAATAAAAGAGCTTCGTGTTGATGGTGGCGCCACCGTAAATAACCTGCTGATGCAATTTCAAAGTGATATCTTACAGGTTCCTGTCATCAGGCCTACGGTTTATGAAACAACTGCACTGGGTGCAGCATATCTAGCAGGGTTAGCAGCCGGCTACTGGAATGACACTCATGATATACAACAGCAATGGATGGCCGACAGGCAGTTTACACCAAAGATCGCCGCAGCGGATGTAGCGCCATTACTTAAAGGCTGGCAAAGAGCCGTATCGGCGAGCATAGCCTGGGCTGGTAATGACCGCTAGGAGAAGCATATTCCATAAGAAAATTATATTGATATAACTTTCTTAAAACCCCGATAGGGGTGCCATGATTATAGCAAATAATACATTATGAACGTAAACCCTGAAAGGGTGGCATTATTAACATCTTGCATAGCTTATGTTACCCTTCAGGGTTAGTCACGCAATTTTGATGTGTGTTGGCAACTTTCAGAACAAGACATTGTTCCATTAAAAACTGTTGTTGTAGTTTAGTAAACTTATTAATCAATAGCCCATATCAGAAACAATGAACCGCCAGCAAATGATACAACAACTGGAATCCCACCAGGGACAGTGGGATATCTGTATCATAGGTGGTGGTGCCAGTGGACTGGGAATTGCTGTGGACGCGGCTTCCAGGGGATTCAGCACTTTTTTAGCGGAGCAGCACGATTTTGCAAAAGGAACATCTTCCAGGTCTACTAAGTTGATTCATGGTGGTGTACGCTATTTGCAACAGGGAAATATAAAACTGGTTTTTGAAGGTTTACGTGAAAGAGGCCTGCTTCGCAAAAATGCCCCACACCTTGTAAAAGATCAAACCTTTATTATCCCGAATTATAAATGGTGGGAACCCCCATTCTATGGTATAGGTTTAAAAATTTACGACTGGATGGCGGGCAGGTTAGGTTTAGGCGCTTCAAGACTGTTGTCTAAAAAAACAACACTGCAACAGGCCCCTACTCTTAATCCGGATAAACTTGTTGGAGGCGTTCTTTATTATGATGGTCAGTTTGATGATGCCCGGCTTGCCATTAACCTGGCGCAGACTGCAGCAGAGAACGGCGGGGTGCTCACCAACTATATGCAGGTGACCGGCTTTTTGAAAGAAAATGAAAAGATATCGGGGATCCGCATAAAAGATCTGTTAACGGCAAAAGAGTACGAAGTACATTCAAAAGTGGTTATCAATGCAACCGGCATTTTTACGGATATGCTGTTAAAAATGGATAATGCAAAATCAGCAACCGTTATCACGTTGAGCCAGGGAACACACCTGGTACTTGACAAAGAATTTTTACCGGGAGACGCTGCCATCCTTGTTCCTTCTACGGATGATGGCAGGGTTTTATTTGCAGTGCCCTGGCATAACAAAACCCTTATCGGCACCACTGATACTCCTGTTGAAGTTGCCTCACTGGAACCAATAGGCTTGGAAGAAGAGATTGACTTCATTCTTGCACAGGTAGGAAAATATTTAATAAAAGCTCCTGCTGTGAAAGACATAAAATCAGTGTTTGCAGGTTTACGCCCCCTGGTGAAAGGTGACGCAAAATCAACCGCAGCCTTACCCCGTGATCATCTGATACAACTAAGTGATTCCTCCTTAATAACTATCACCGGTGGTAAATGGACCACCTACCGTCGCATGGCAGAAGATACCATTAATACCGCAATCAAAAATGGCATGCTTGATCAACGCACCTGCGTAACCAAACAACTAAAAATCCATGGCTGGAAAAATAATATCAATTATAGTGAGGACTTATATTATTATGGAACCGATGCAACAGGCATCAGGCAATTAATAAACAAAGATGCTTCACTGGAAACAAAGATCCATGAATCACTACCAAACATTAAAGCAGAGATTGTATGGGCAGTGCAGCAGGAAATGTGCATGACCGTTGAGGATGCCCTTGCAAGAAGAACAAGGGCGTTATTCTTAGACGCCAGGGCAGCAATGGAATCAGCACCGGTAGTAGCAGCGCTGATAGCTGAGGAAATGCATAAAGATTTAACATGGCAGCAGGATGAAATTGACAACTTTAATAAAATAGCAGTAAATTATCTTCCGGCAAATTGTAACCATAATCTTTAAATTTAATTACATGACTCCTTTTCTGGGTGAACTATCTGGTACGGCATTAGTGATAGTATTGGGCGACGGTGTTGTCGCAAATGTTATACTCAACAAAACAAAAGGTAATAACGGCGGTTTAATTGCTATTACCTTTGGTTGGGCTATGGCGGTATACGTAGGCGTTTTTGTAGCAGCTCCTTTTAGCAAGGCCCACCTGAATCCTGCGGTAACGTTAGCTTTTGCTTTTACCGGTAAACTGAACTGGAACATGGTGCCTTCATACATAGCGGCACAAATGCTCGGTGCCATGGCAGGCTCATTTTTCGTATGGTTAACTTACAGACTTCATTTTAATGCGACTCCCGATCCTGATACCAAGCTGGCTGTTTTCTGTACAAGTCCTGCCATACGCAATACCTTTAGTAACCTGTTTACAGAAATTCTCGCAACATTTGTTTTGATATTCGGCGTGTTATATATTGCCGCTCCTGCCAACAGTTTAGGAGCGCTGGATGCTTTACCCGTGAGTTTATTAGTACTGGGCATTGGTTTGTCGTTAGGCGGCCCAACCGGATATGCTATCAATCCTGCACGTGATCTTGGTCCGCGCATCATGCACTTCCTGTTGCCCATCCCCGGTAAACGTGATAGTGACTGGGCTTATTCCTGGATACCGGTTGTAGGACCAAGCATAGGTGCATTGCTGGCGGCTATCATTTTTAAGATGGTGTAGGTAATAAGTAATTATTAATGATTACTCATTAACCATTGCCTCCTTGATCACCCTGCATGCTGCTCTGATTTGTTCTTCAGAAATAATCAGCGGCGGGGCAATGCGTAAACAGTGAGGGGCGAATAAAAACCAGTCGGTTAATACTCCTTTTTCAAGGCATCGATCTATAATCTTTTTATTAGTATCGAAATCTTTAAATTCTATCGCCATTAGTAACCCGGCAGCACGCACGGCTTTAATTAACGGATGAACCAGAAGCGATCTGAAAAGTAATTCTTTATTTTTCACCGCACCAATCCATCCCTCTTCTCTTAATACATTAAATGAAGCAATACCGGCAGCACAGGAAACCGGGTGCCCTCCGAACGTAGTAATATGTCCTAATACAGGATTTTCAGTCAATGCGCACATAAGCTTTTTATCAGCGATGAATGCACCCAGTGGCATACCTCCGCCGAGCGCCTTCCCCAGCAGTAATATGTCAGGAATGGTATCGTATTGCTGAAAACCCCATAAGGTTCCGGTTCTACCAAAGCCAACCTGTATTTCATCCAGTATTAATAACACTCCCTGCTCATCGCACTTTGCTCTCAGCGCTGTCAGCCAGTTTTTTGAAGGTGCGTTGATACCGATCTCGGCTTGCACCGTTTCGGCAATTACGCAAGCAGTTTTTTTGGTGATAACTTCAAGGGATGAGAATACATTATAGTCAAGATGAAGCACATCGGGAAGCAATGGGCGAAAGGCATTTCTCCAGTATTCATCACCAATAATACTCAGCGCACCCTGTGTTGATCCATGATAAGAATTTTTAAAAGCAATAATCTGGCTTCTACCGGTAGCTCTTTTAGCCAGTTTCATGGCTCCTTCCACCGCTTCGGCGCCAGAGTTGGTAAAATAAACTGAATTCAGTTGCGGAGGCAGGTGATCGGTAAGCAGTTTGGCATAATCAACCTGGGGCGACTGGATGAATTCACCATACACCAGCACATGGAGGTAGGCGTCTGCCTGCTTCTTAATAGCCTCTATTACTTTAGGATGCCGGTGCCCGGTATTGCAAACACTGATACCGCCGATAAGATCGGTATACTCCCTGCCATTAACATCAAATAAACTGATGCCTTCCGCCCTCGAAATTTCTAAAGCAAGAGGTGCCGGTGAAGTTTGTGCTATATGACGAAAAAACAGTTCCCGTTGATTCATACCGTATCAGCTTACAAGGCTTTGTTTCTTAACAAAGAACGCAAAGATTTTATGAAGCTGCTACATGTTTTTTAAAGATATTTGTATAGAGGCCCAAATCTAAGTTAGCTTTAACAGTCCGGCTTTTCATTAAACGACAAAGTTCATCCTAAAATATATTTTATGGCAGTAATCTTACCGGTTAAAGATGTATTACCACAGTTTGGTAATGATTGTTTTCTGGCTCCCAATTCAACTATATTAGGCGATGTGGTTATGGGAGATGAGTGCAGCGTATGGTTTAATGCGGTAATACGCGGAGATGTAAATAGCATCAGGATAGGCAATAAAGTTAATGTGCAGGATGGTGTTGTAATCCATGCCACGTATCAAAAAACCAAAGTAAACATTGGCAACAATGTTTCCATCGGGCACAATGCAATTGTACATGGTTGCACCCTGCAGGATAATGTGCTGATCGGGATGGGCGCCATTGTTATGGACAACGCGGTTATCGGCAGCAATTCTATTATTGCTGCAGGCGCTGTAGTGCTGGAAGGAACCAGGGTTCCATGCGGAAGTATTTATGCCGGTGTGCCTGCCGTAAAAGTAAAAGATATTTCAGAGGACCTTATCAGTGATGAGATAAACCGCATTGCCAATAACTATGTTCACTACTCCAGTTGGTTTAAGGATGCCGTGGGTGATCTTAAGGTTTGATGTATCTAATAAAGGTTTGTTGCCGGTGTGAAGTTAAGTGTCAATGTTGAGTGTTTTCATAACCACAGAGAAACAGCCGGAGTAGAAGAAGAGGTTACACAGAGAGATTCCTCTGTGTAACCTCTTCTTCTATCTCTGGCTGTTTCTCTGTGGTTAAAATCGCTTTTAATAGCTCCTCACCTCAATCGTCTCCAAAATATTACAGTAGCTGATATACCTTTCTACATGGATCTTCCCATTGAGCATGGCATCTTTCACGGCACATCCGGGCTCATTAACATGCAGGCAGTTATTAAACTGGCAGTCATTGATCAATGCACGCATCTCGGGATAAAAATGTGAAAGTTCCTGTTTGGGAATATCTACCAGTCCTAATTCCCTGATACCAGGTGTGTCTATTATTTTGCCACCAAAAGGCAAATCGAACATTTCGGCAAAGGTAGTAGTGTGCAATCCTTTACCACTCCACCCGCTGACATCCTGCGTTTTTAGTAACAGCTTGGGAAAAAGCATGTTAATGAAAGAAGATTTTCCTACACCCGAGTGTCCGCTCAACAAGCTTACTTTATCCGTTAAAAGTTCATTCACTTCTTCCATGCCTGTATTTTTTTCTACGCTCATTGATACAACCTTATAACCAATCATTTCATACATGAGATTCAATTCTCTGAACTTCTCCAGTTCCTTTTTCTTATACAGATCTTCTTTATTAAAAACAATGATGGCCGGAATATGATAAGCTTCCGCAGTTATCAGGAAACGGTCAATAAATCCCTGTGATGTTTTAGGTTCTTTTAATGTAGCAAACAACATGCATTGATCCAGGTTGGAGGCAATGATATGATGCTGGTTTTTATTATGAGGAGATACCCGGGCAATATAATTTTTTCTTTCATCAATACCGTTTATGGTTAAAGTGTGCTCGCCTTCATTTTCCATCTCAGCTTCCACCCTGTCGCCAACCGCAATAGGATTGGTAGAAGTGATACCACCAATTTTCATCACACCTTTTATACGGGCATTATAGATGCTGCCTTCATCATCTTTAACCACATACCAGCTTCCGGTTGATTTATATACTAGTGCTTTCAATAATGATTAATTATTAATGGTTAATGATCAACGGTTAATGTCTGATTTGCAAAGGGTATAGCCGTTATGTCTTAATTGCATAAGAGGATACTTACCGTTAGTAATTAATCATTAACTACGGAAACTTCCTGAAAACGGTGAACCTCAGCATTGCTTCCAGCATTAAAAAAAAGATTGCTGCAATTGCAAACGGGAAAAATTTTTCATTGAACCGCCGGAGCGCAGTTACTTCAATCCTCGATTTTTCCAGTTTATCAATTTCAGCATAAATACTTTTTAAAGTGGCATTGTCTTTTGCGCGGAAGTACCTGCCGCCGGTTTCACTGGCTATCTGTGTAAGTAACTTTTCATCAATGTTTACCTGCTCCCGCTGCACTACTATTCCGCCAGGCGTTTGAACCGGAACAGGTGCGCTACCTTCCGTTCCTACCCCGATCGTATAAACCCTTACACCAACTGATTTGGCAATTTCCTTGGCGGTAGAGGGATCGATCATACCGCCATTGTTCTCGCCGTCTGTTAACAGGATAACCACTTTACTTTTAGATTTTGAAGATTTTAAACGATCAACACTGGTTGCTAACCCTGATCCGATAGCAGTGCCATCTTCAAGCAGGCCACTCTGAACATTATATATCTGCGCTTTTAAAATGGTTTTATCCGTAGTTACCGGGCATTGGGTAAAGCTTTCACCTGAAAAAATCACCAATCCGATCCTGTCTGTAGGACGGCTGTCAACAAAATTTGCTGCAACTTCCTTGGCCGCTTCAAGACGGTTGGGGCTGAAATCCTGCGCCAGCATACTACCACTCACATCAATACATAAAACAATATCTACTCCTTCACCACTTACCAGCTCTTCATCATTGCGTGTTTGCGGACGTGCCAGTGCAACCGTAATGCATGCAAATGCAAGCAACCGCAACACAAACGGTACATGCCTGAAAACAATCTTCCAGGTACGCCTGGTAGAAAATTGCTTTATAGAAGAAATCATCATGGAACCTTGACTACGGCTATTATAAACGATATACCAGGTTATCAATACTGGTATCAACGCTAGTAACAGCAACAGCCATGGATAAGCGAACTCAATATTTTGCAACCAGTTATACAACACTATGTCTTCAGATTATTAAGTAGTTCAACAGATGTTCTGATATTTCTAAAGCTTTCCTCATCGTCATCCCTGCCCGGAATATATTTAGCAAACTTCACTGCATCACTCAATCTAAGCGTTTGCACCATTGCAATAAAATCATCCTTGGGCAAACCCAGGTCCCTGACCTGCAAGATAAGCTCTTCACTGGTTTTCTGCATAGTTGTAAGCAACAGCTTCCTTGTAATGAATAACCGCAAAATATCGTTTAAACCGGTATAGTATGTTTTGGCCTGCCCGTTTTCAGGTAACTGCCTGCTTTTCAATTCCTGCAATGAACGAATGGCTTCCTCAAAAGGTGAAAGCCTGGACTCCGTTTTTGCAACAGGCGCTGTTACCTTATGTGTTCTCTTTCTTAAAAAATAGATCAATGCCAGTAACGATAACAAAGTGATTGCCGCAAGTATCCAGTTTATATAATTCAATGAAGGATTTTCAACGGTTAGTATATCTTTTATATCATGATAATCCTGCGAAGCGTCAAAATTCGAAAATGCCACGGAAACCGGAAAGGAATCTGTGAGGTACGACCTGCCATTCAAATCCAGTGAGATAGCTGGTATCACCCACCGGCCTGAATCAAAACTCGTAATAGTAACTACCTGGTTGTATGTGTTGCTGATGCTGGTGTTAACGGTATCAATTTTTGCCTTGTCAATAAAATCAAAATGAGGAATGCTATCCAACGAAAACCACTTGGAGTCGGTACCTGTCGGTAATGACACTTCCAATTTTAAATGTATCGGTTCACCGATGAGGATCTTATCTCTGTCGATGGAGGCCTTTACATAAACAGATTGAGAAAACGAAAATTGAAACAGGCAGCTTAAGGCTGATAAACAAACGATATGTTGAATTCTTTTTATCATTCTGACGAACCGATCATCCAATTCTCCGGATCAGTAACTTATAATTATTTATCAATAACATTAAAATCAAGAACACCTTATTTCCTTCCTACAAAAAACTTCTGCAGCACTTTTATATAATCCTCATCAGTTCTTACATGTAACAGGTCGCTTCCCGATTTTAAAAACATATTCTTACACAAATCCGTGTAATTAAAAAATTCCAGCTGGTATTGATTCCGAATCAGGTAGTCGCTGGTATCAATCCATCTGGTTGCACCCGTTTCAGAATCGATTACCTGTATCATTCCTACATCGGGCAATTCCATATCCATCTTGTCATAAACTTTTATTCCTATGAGGTCATGCTTTTTACCCGCCACTTTCAGGGCATCACTAAAATTTTCATCCAGGAAATCACTTAATATAAAAGAGATACTTTTTTGTTTAGTGGCATTATTAAAAAAACGAAGCCCTTCTGTAAGATTGGTTTTTTTACGTTTAGGATTAGACATAAGCAATTCACGAACAATATACAATGCATGTTGCTTTCCTTTCTTAGGAGGGATGTACTTTTCTACTTTATCGCTGAAAAAGATAACGCCAACTTTATCATTGTTACTGATGGCAGAAAAAGTAAGTATGGCAGCTATTTCGGTAATAATATCTTTCTTGTGCGCATGAACTGTTCCAAACAAGGAACTGGCGCTCACATCTATCATCATCATAACGGTCAGCTCTCTTTCTTCTTCAAACAGCTTTGTAAAAGGATGAGAAAAACGTGCGCTAACATTCCAATCTATAAAACGGATATCGTCACCTTCAGCATATTCTCTCACTTCCCTGAAACGCATGCCCTTTCCTTTAAATGCTGAATGATATTCGCCCGTAAAAAGATGTTGGGTGATCTTTTTACTTTTTATTTCCAGCTCTTTAACTTTTTTTAATATTTCTGCTGTTGTTAGCATGTGGTAAATAACAGATAATTATAATGGCAGCTATTTATAATGGATAGTTAGTTCCTAACCATTTATAAAAAACCGCCGTTTGTAAATATTACCTTCCCAACCTAAAAGGGGTGGCATGATTATAGAAATTTTTCATTGCTGAAACGCAACCCTGATGGGGTGCCATTATTCTTGTGTTTAAAACCTTCTATGTCACCCTTTCAGGGTTCGCGTTTCGTGTTTGTCATTTGCTATAATTATATCACCCCTTCGGGGTTTTATAACTTTATCATTACCTTTGACTTTCAAAAATCTCATACCTCATACCTCATCATACCTCATCATACCTCCTACGGAACCGGAATAGCTTTCAGCACATCTTCGATAATATTTTCTACAGATACATTTTCAGCCTCAGCTTCATAAGTCAGTCCGATACGATGCCGTAGCACATCACGGGAGATCGTTCTTACATCCTCCGGAATCACATAGCCCCTTTTGTTTAAAAATGCGTTTGATTTAGCTGCCAGTGCCAGGTTAATACTGGCCCTGGGAGAACCCCCATAAGAAATTAAAGGCTTCAGTTTACTCAACTGAAACTTTTCGGGTGTTCTGGTAGCGAATACAATATCGAGTATATAGTTTTCTACTTTTTCATCCATGTATATCTGCCTCGTCAGATCCCTTGCCTGAATAATCTCCTGCATGGATACTACCTGCTCAATGGTGGGAGATTTTGTTCCCTGTGTATTTTGCCGGATGATTATCTGCTCTTCAAGCTTTGTCGGATAGTTAACAATCACTTTCATAATAAAACGGTCAACCTGCGCTTCCGGCAAAGGATAAGTACCTTCCTGCTCCAAAGGGTTTTGCGTGGCAAGTACCAGGAAAGGTTCCTCTAATTTATAAGTCTGGTCACCAATAGTAACCTGTCTTTCCTGCATGGCTTCCAGCAAAGCGCTTTGTACTTTTGCAGGCGCCCTATTGATTTCATCCGCGAGTATAAAATTTGCAAAGATGGGTCCTTTACGGACCATAAATTCATTTTTTTGCTGGTTATAGATCATCGTGCCGATAACATCGGCAGGCAGGAGATCGGGTGTAAATTGTATCCGGCTGAATTTTGCGTGAATGGCCTGAGCCATTGATTTGATGGTAAGCGTTTTTGCCAAACCAGGCACTCCTTCCAACAACACATGGCCATTACTAAGTAACCCGATTAACAACCTGTCCAGCATATATTGTTGTCCTACTATTACACGGCCGATTTCATCCCTGAGACGATCTATGAAGGTGCCACTGTATTGAATCTTTTCATTTATTTGACGAATGTCCTCCGCAGTTTGCAACATAAATTGCTGATTATTATTAATAAAGAATAAAGATAGATGGTGCAAAATACGTACAATCCCGTTGCAATTTTACTGCCATCTTAAACATAGGTGCAAACTTTTGTTAATACAAGATTGGGCAATGTAATAAATGATTGGAAAAAGCGTTAACTTTTACGTTTGAAACATAGTAATAATATGAAGATAAAGATTTCAAAAATTTACTTGGTAATTGCAGGAAGCTTTCTATCAGCAGTAAGTTGCAGCAAGAATTCCAACAGCTCCTCCGAAAAAACAAAGGCTGATTTTATAGCTTCCTCCACTTGGAAGTACAGTGAAGCCGGATTCGATATAGATGGAAACGGCACTATTGATCAGGCGGCTCCGTCAGCGCTTGTAATGCCCTGCCTTACAGATAACACCATCACTTTTAAAGCCGATAAAACCGGTAACATTGATGAAGGCGCTACAAAATGTGATGCCAGCACCGCACAGGTAGCTCCTTTTACCT
>CAXSIE010000038.1:0-3975 GCA_964237295.1 uncultured Flavihumibacter sp.
GGTTTATTCATATATCGATTACATTGCTATAATCATATCACCCCTTCAGGGTTCTACCCCATACCTCATACCTCATACCTCACACCTCATACCTCATACCTCATACCCAATACCTCACACCTTTCTTACATGCTGCAGCATATCCTTTACCATCGCCGTCATATCATATTCGGGTTTCCATTGCCAGTCTGAAGCGGCGGTGCTGTCGTCAATACTTTGTGGCCAGCTTTCGGCTATAGCCTGACGGTAGTCAGGTTCATAATATATCTTAAACTCAGGAATGTGTTGTTTGATTTCTGCTGTAAGTTCTTCCGGCGAAAAGCTCATGGCAGCAATATTGTAGGATGTTCTTACTGAAATTTTACTGGCGGGCGATTCCATTAATTCAATAGTAGCACGGATCGCATCCGGCATATACATCATCGGAAGATAAGTGTCTGCCTTTAATGGACATTTGAATTCCTTATTTTCCATTGCCTCATGAAAAATTTGTATAGCATAATCGGTAGTGCCACCTCCGGGCTCTGACTTGTAACTGATAAGCCCCGGGTAACGAATACTTCTTACATCAACATGATAGCGCTGAAAATAATAATTACACCAGAACTCACCGGCATACTTACTGATGCCATACACTGTAATCGGCTCTATAATCGTTTGCTGCGGACATAATTGTTTGGGTGAGGTAGGACCAAAAACTGCAATACTGCTGGGCCAGTAAACTTTAGTAATATTTTCTTCTTTTGCAATATCCAACACGTTCAGCAGGCTTTGCATGTTAAGGTTCCATGCAAGGCCGGGATTTTTTTCTCCTGTTGCAGAAAGGATTGCAGCCAGCAGGTATATCTGTGTTATATTCTGCCGGATGACCTGAACATGAAGCATTTCTTTATTCATTACATCAAGGCTTACATAAGGACCCGTTCCTTTGAGTAAATCATTTTCCTCTCTGAGGTCCGATGCCACCACATTTGAATTTCCATATAAACCTCTTAAAGCCAGTGTTAATTCAACACCTATCTGTCCGCTTGCACCGATAACGAGGATCTTTTCTTTGACCATGAATTTTATGGTTAATGGTTAATTTTTAATGATTAATTATTAACGGGTAATGGTTAATTGCTAATGACCAACGGTAAAGGTAATACGAAGTTGGAATGTATTGTACCCGACCGTTAAGAATTCAATATTTCATCATTTAATAAAACAGCATGTTTCCGTTAATAATTAATCATTAATCATTAACCATTACCTTCGCTTCATGGATATATTCCTGCAACAATTATTTGCCGGTCAATCATATGATACGGATAATTTTTTTCTTATAGCCGGACCTTGTGTGGTGGAAAGTGAAGACCTGATCATGGAGATCGCCGATAAAGTTTCTGTCATGTGCAAAAATCTTGGCATACCCTATATTTTTAAAGCCTCTTACAGGAAAGCTAACAGAACAAGCGCTTCCTCTTTTACAGGCATCGGAGATGAAACTGCTATGGCACTCGTAAAAAAAGCGGGTTCAACATACGGGCTTCCTACAACATCGGATATACATGCACATGATGAAGCTGCTGTTGCCGCAAAATATATAGACATCTTACAAATACCGGCCTTTCTTTGTCGCCAGACAGACCTTTTAATTGCAGCCGCTGAAACAGGCAGCATCGTAAATGTTAAAAAAGGACAGTTCACCAGTGGCGAAGCAATGAAATTTGCGGTGGAAAAAATTCGTAAGGCAGGTAATGATAAAGTGATACTTACTGAAAGAGGAAACAGTTTCGGATACCAGGATCTTATCGTTGACTACAGGAACATTCCTTTAATGCAGCAACACCAGGTGCCCGTTGTTATGGATTGCACCCATAGCCTTCAGCAGCCTAATCAGCCCGGTGGTGTTACGGGAGGCAACCCGCAAATGATCGGAACCATTGCTAAAGCCGCAATAGCAGTGGGTGTTAATGGCTTGTTCATCGAAACACATCCTAACCCTTCAGTTGCAAAAAGTGACGGAGCCAATATGTTACAATTAAATTTGCTGCAGCCTTTGTTAGAACAGCTTGTTACAATAAGAAAAGCGGTTTATAATCAATGATATGTTTGATACGATATCCCTTTTAAAATAGAGCCTTTGCAGGCACACAAAGGCTCCGGGGGTTTTTCATTCATTATATTTATCAGGGAGATATTTTATTGGTAAAAAGAAAAAGAAAGATTGTTTTCTATGAATCAAAATGTTTTCAGCAAAGGTGTAATACGGAGAAGCGTTTTATAAGTTACGAAGCGGATTTCTTTTTGCAGACAATATATAATTCTTTACGTTCATCCAAAAGGCCACAAAAATATAAAATATAATAGGCGAACCCATTGTTAGCAAAGACATATAAATAAAATACTTTCTGATAGTGGTAGAAGCAATCCCGATTTTATCACCCAGATAGGAGCAAACTCCAAACACCTGCCATTCTATGAAGTGTTTGAATCGATTCATTGGAGATAATTTAATGTTTTCAAAGTAACAACTTCTTGATTTAACTATTATTGTGGTATCTTATTGTTTAACCCAAAATATTTAAACGCAATTTAAAAAATAAATAACACAATGATCTTGCTTTTTAAAAAGAAAGGTAATTTTTGGTAAATTTGTTGATCTTTATATTTAATAAATTTATAACATATGGTTTTTGATCTGGAACTAATCAAAAAAGTTTACGCAGAAATGCCTGCAAAAATTGAAACCGGCAGGCAGCTTACAGGAAAACCCCTCACATTAGCCGAAAAAATACTGTACTCACATTTATATGCTCCCGCCAAAAAATTGTACGAAAGAGGGAAGGATTATGTAGATTTTGCTCCGGACAGGGTTGCCATGCAAGACGCTACCGCTCAGATGGCCCTTTTACAATTTATGACCTGCGGACGTGCAACGGTGGCAGTCCCTTCCACAGTGCATTGCGATCATCTTATTCAGGCTAAAGTAGGTGCTCTGGAAGATCTGGCAACAGCCAAAGATGTTAACAAAGAAGTATACGATTTCCTTGGATCAATCTCAGATAAATATGGTATCGGATTCTGGAAACCCGGTGCAGGAATCATACACCAGGTAGTGCTCGAAAATTATGCTTTCCCGGGCGGACTAATGATCGGCACCGATTCACATACGCCCAATGCAGGCGGCTTAGGCATGGTAGCAATAGGGGTAGGCGGTGCAGATGCGGTAGATGTAATGGCAGGATTGGCCTGGGAATTAAAAATGCCTAAAGTGATCGGCGTAAAGCTCACGGGTAAAATGAGTGGATGGACATCTGCTAAAGATATTATTTTAAAAGTAGCCGGCATCTTAACTGTTAAAGGCGGAACCGGTGCTATTGTTGAATATTTTGGTGAAGGTGCCGACAGCCTTAGCGCAACAGGCAAAGCCACCATTTGTAATATGGGCGCCGAAGTGGGAGCCACCTGTTCTTTATTTGCCTACGATCAGAAAATGGCGGATTATTTAAAAATTACCGGCAGGGAAGAAATTGCTCAACTGGCAGACGGTATTAAAGATCAGCTGAGGCCTGATGCAGAAGTGTATGAAAACCCGGAAGCTTATTACGATCAGGTCGTTGAAATAAATTTAAGCGAGCTGGAACCCCACGTGAATGGTCCTTTTACCCCGGACCTTGCCTGGCCTATTTCAAAATTCGCAGAAGCTGTAATAGCCAATAACTGGCCGCAAAAGCTAGAAGTGGCACTTATTGGCTCCTGTACCAATTCCTCTTACGAAGATATCAGCCGGTCTGCATCCATAGCGCATCAGGCTATTGACAAACACCTTAAAACAAAAGCTGAATTTACCATCACGCCGGGAAGTGAACTGGTTCGTTTTACGGTTCAAAAAGACGGCTTGCTGGATACCCTCGATGAGATCGGCGGAGTGGTGCTTGCTAATGCCTGCGGACCCTGTATCGGACAATGGGCGCGTCATATTGACGACCC
>CAXSIE010000038.1:3985-9397 GCA_964237295.1 uncultured Flavihumibacter sp.
CTATCATCACCTCTTTCAACAGGAACTTCGCAAAACGTAATGACGGACTTTCAGTAACCCATGCGTTTGTAGCCTCTCCTGAAATTGTTACCGCTTTTGCTATTGCAGGTGACCTTACTTTTAATCCTCTGAAAGATTCATTAACAAACGAAGACGGACAACAGGTAATGCTGGATGAACCAACAGGTGTTGAATTACCACCGCATGGCTTTTCGGTTGATGATGCGGGTTACCAGCCGCCGGCTGAAGATGGAAGCACCGTATCGGTAGTGGTTAATCCGGATAGTGAACGCTTACAATTGTTAGAACCTTTTCCGGGATGGGAAGGCACTGATATAAAAGGACTGAAATTATTGATAAAAGCCAAAGGAAAATGTACAACAGACCATATTTCAATGGCAGGACCCTGGTTAAAATTCAGGGGGCATCTTGACAATATTTCCAACAACATGCTCATAGGTGCTGTTAATGCCTTTAACGACAGAACCGATACAGTTAAAAATCAGCTAACCGGTGAATATGGCGCTGTGCCTGCAACACAACGTGCCTATAAAGCGGCAGGCCTGGGTTCTGTTGTGGTAGGCGATGAAAATTATGGCGAGGGTTCCTCCAGGGAACACGCTGCAATGGAACCACGTCACCTGGGCGTTCGCGCGATACTGGTAAAATCATTTGCGCGTATCCATGAAACCAATCTTAAAAAACAGGGTATGCTTGCTTTAACCTTTGCAGACAAAGCTGATTACGATAAAGTGCTGGAAGATGATGTAGTGGATATCATCGGCCTGCAGGAGTTTGCACCGGGCCGTCCGATAGCTGTTATTTTTCATCATCAGGACGGCAAATCTGATATTATCAGTACCGTTCATACCTATAATGAACCGCAGATAGAGTGGTTCAAAGCCGGCGGTGCATTAAATGTTATCAGGAAAGAATTTGCTTAAGATAAGATTGAAGTAGTAAGTCAGGTTGTTTTCTGTCGGCTATCTGTAACAAACACAGCACAACGTGATCTGCTGATAGTTGATGGCTGATAGTAAAGAAAAGAGATTGAGTATATCAGTCTCTTTTTTATTTATAGTGTCTGATCACAATTTTTAACCCTGAACATTAAACGCTCCTCATGATAAGCTATAATACCCGGGATTGGTTAAGCAATATTTTCCGTTTTCATAAAGCTGATACTTTCAGAAAATTACTTCCCCTGATTATTTTTATATGTTTATACTCCTGGTTGATCGCCTATCTGGAAACAGAAGTATTCAGGTTATCGGAATTAAGTCATGTGAGAAACATTGCGCTGATGCACAACCTGGTAAGTTTCGCACTGTCTATGCTGCTGGTATTTCGTACCAACACTGCATATGACAGATGGTGGGAAGGCAGGAAATTATGGGGATCATTAGTAAACAGCAGCCGTAACCTTGCCCTTAAATTATCAGTCATCATTCCGCCTGAAGACGAAGAAAACATTTCATTTTTCAGGAAGATGATACCGGCTTATGCTTCCGCGCTTAAGAATCATTTAAGGCATGAAAGCACCCGTACAGAGTTGTTTGATACCAAAGTTAAACACGTGTTACACGATATAGACCATGAAAAACACGTGCCTAACCAGATTGCAGGCTTTATGATGAAACGTATCATTGATTTAAATAGAACAGGAGTAATAAAAAGCGAGCAACTCATAATATTAAATAACGAACTACAATCGTTTACAGAAATCTGTGGTGGCTGCGAACGGATCAAGAATACACCCATACCTTATTCCTACAGCGTATTCTTGAAAAAATTCATTTTTATTTACATCATGACCCTGCCTTTCGGCTTTGTATTCAGCCTTGGTTATATAGTAATACCAGTAGTGGCATTTATATTTTATATACTTGCCAGCCTGGAGCTGATCGCCGAAGAAATTGAAGATCCTTTTGGCGGCGATCCCAACGATGTGCCCACCGATAAGCTGGCGGATAATATTTATAAGCATGTTCATGAGATCTTATAATAATTAAGCCTTTGCCCGGCTTTTTTAAAAATCTACAGCATTGAAATACCCACATCTTTAAAGGGTTCGAGTTTAGCATGATCAGGTGAGGTAGTAATGATTGCATTCAGCGATGTGGCCGGACAAATAAAAAAAGGCTCTGCGGTATCAATTTTATCGAGCGTCGTGAGCGCCACTACCTGGCTGGACGCAGCAACAATGGTTTTCTTAACTTCAGATTCTTCATAAGAATGACTGGTTATTCCCAGTTGCAGGTGAATACTGCAAATTCCCAAAAAGCAAACATCTGCACGGATGTTCTGAAAAAAACGAATGGTATCAAAGCCCACTGTAACAAATGAATCTTTAAACAAACGGCCACCGGCAAACAGCACTTCGGCTTTATCATGATTTTCCAGCATGCTGGCTACCGGAAAGCTATTTGTTACCACAGTAATCTTAAGATCTTTTGGCAGTATGCCGGCCACCGCAAGCGTAGAAGTGCCGCCGTCGAAAATTACCACCTGGCCATCATGCAATAAGTTAACTGCTTTTCGGGCCATATCCTGTTTGTCTTTACTTGCCACATGGATCCTGTCGGTAAAATGTTTTGGTCCGGGAGCATGGGGTACCGCTCCTCCCCTTACCATTTTTAACAATCCCTGATCTGACAACTCCCTGATATCTCTACGGATAGTATCTTCTGAAACATTCAGCTCTTCACTCAATGTTGACAATAACACTTTTTTATCCTGTTCCAAACGGCTAAGGATTCGGCGCGATCGTTCTTCTTTTAGCATATTGTAAAGTAATGCAAAATATTGCAATATATTAACCTTAAGATGCAATAATTTGCAATATTGTTAATACATTTGCTACAGATATTGCAAAATATATGATTAGTATCGTCCTATGAATATAATTCTTCAAATTCTTTAGTATTATTTAATCAGTTTTATGTTTAGTCAAACACTCCCCCTTAGTGTTCCTTATAGAATCAACCGGATTGCAGTAGGCGCCGTATTTTTTTTATTCGGATTGTCTTTTTCCAGTTGGGCATCCAGGATTCCAAGCATCCAGCAAAGCCTTGGTTTATCGGATGCCCAGCTTGGTCTCGTGCTGATTTCCCTTCCGATCGGGTCAATGATCTCTTTACCGCTGGCAGGGTTTCTCACCGCTAAAGCAGGCAGCCGTAGCATTGTGATCATTGCAACTTTATTATACACCCTGGTATTGGTAACCCTCGGACTGGCAGGCAATGTTTACCAACTGGTTACCTGTTTATTTGTTTTTGGCTTGTGTGGCAACCTGCTTAATATTTCAATAAATACCCAGGCTGTAGGAGTAGAGGCTTTATACAAAAGATCAATCATGGCCTCTTTCCATGGGCTTTGGAGCCTTGCAGGTTTTATCGGGGCAGCCATAGGAACTTTTATGATGGGAAGGGGCATTGTTCCCTATCAGCATTTTATTTTAATCATGACAACCGCGGTAACCATCCTTTTACTCAGCAACCGGAACCTGCTTAAAGAAGATGTTAAACCGCAAGGTAACCAACCGCTTTTCGCCATGCCGGACAGATCTTTAATAAACCTTGGCATCATTGCTTTTTGTTCCATGATTTGCGAGGGCGCCATGTTCGACTGGAGCGGCGTGTATTTTAAGAAAGTGGTTGTTGCCGATGAAGCCTGGTTAGGCGCAGGTTATACCGCTTTCATGAGCATGATGGCCTTTGGCCGCTTCTTTGCCGACTGGGCCACAGTTCGTTTTGGCCTGCAACGCATTTTACAACTAAGCGGTTTGCTTACTGCAAGCGGACTTTTTGTAGCGGTGCTTTTCCCTAATATTGTAACTGCCATTGCGGGATTTTTAATGGTCGGCGCGGGTGTTTCCTCCGTAGTACCATTAGTATACAGCGCTGCAGGCAGGTCAAAAGTCTTATCGCCGGGAGTAGCGCTGGCAACGGTTTCCACAATCGGGTTCCTGGGGTTTTTATGCGGCCCGCCTCTTATCGGCCTCGTGGCCGGCGCCACCAGTCTTAGAATATCATTTTCTATTATTGCGGTAATGGGGTTATGCGTATCAATAGTTTCAGGTAAATCGAAATTATGATTAATGCCTTTTACCTGTTATTTTACAACGAAAGTGCTGCTTTAACTTATGGATTATTTACAAAAAATTGTTATTGATATAGAGCTCCAATCAGTGGGGGGGATAAAAGAATGTTTCGAAAACGGAGTCAGCCCAAACGATTTTTTCAAAAACAAACCGCTTGTTTATGAATTAATAAACGAATATCCCAGAGGTCCCAAGTTTAAAGAATGCATGAAAGCCTTTGTTGATCATGGCCTGCACTTTGATGACAAGCTGTTATTATCAGTTTTATTAGATGATGCAGCTCTTTTAAATAAGGAATTAAGCAATAACCCAGAAGGCGTAAAAAAGAAATATTCGTTTGATTGCACCTTTACACCATTATATGAAGTTACCCTGCTTCATGTTTGTGCCGAATACAATCATCTTTCCTGTGCTGAAATTCTTTTCAATTTCGGCGCAGACATAAATGCCAGGGCAGGCGTTGATGAATATGGATTTGGAGGGCAAACCCCTGTATTTCATACCGTAAATCAACACTTAAACAACTGCATTGACGTAATGGATTTTCTTCTTTCCAAATCAGCTGACCTGCAATTAACGGTTAAGGGACTTATTTGGGGAAAAGGCTATGAATGGGAGACTTTTATTCCGGCTGTGAACCCGATCAGCTATGCAATGATGGGTCTTCTTCCTCAATTCCAGCGAACAGAAGTTTTAATTTACGAAGTAATATCAAAATTGCTTAAATCCGCCTATAAGATTAACTATTCACCACCAAACGTTCCAAATTTATATTTAAGAAAGTAATGGGCAGTTATTAAACATGTGTTGCTTTATTTAAGTATGCAGTACCAAATGCTTAATGGTATTATTACTATTTTCGGTGAAATAAAGTAGGTACTATTATCGTTTCTGTGCCGGAAACGTTTTCAAAGCAGGTTGTTTACATAACTGAAAATTGTATCAGCACTTCTCAAAAACCCGGAAATGAATCACCAACAAATGCATTTTTCAGCGGAGGAACTATCAAGGTATAACAGGCATATCATACTTCCTCATTTCGGGTTGGAAGGCCAGCAAAAACTAAAAGCTGCCAGGGTGCTGGTAGTGGGCGCCGGCGGGCTTGGCAGTCCGTTGTTATTATACCTGGCCGCCGCAGGTGTAGGCACTATTGGTATTATTGACTTTGACCTGGTTAATGACAGTAACCTGCAAAGACAGGTGTTGTTTGGCATTGATGACATTAACCAATCTAAAGTATCCGCAGCAAAACGCAGGCTTCTTGATTTAAATCCCCATATTGATATTATCACTTACGAAACGCCGCTTAG
>CAXSIE010000038.1:9407-12523 GCA_964237295.1 uncultured Flavihumibacter sp.
TCCCGGAACGCTTTGGATATTATTAAAGCATACGACACTGTTGCAGACGGAAGCGATAACTTTCCAACAAGGTATCTTGTAAACGATGCCTGCGTGTTATCAGGCAAACCTTATGTTTATGCTTCCATATTCCAGTTTGAAGGCCAGGTTGCTGTTTTTAATTTTACTAACGAGCACGGAGCAACTGGTCCGAACTATCGCGATCTTTATCCTGCCCCTCCGCCACCCGGCGCTGTACAGGATTGCGGCGTAGCAGGCGTATTGGGAGTATTACCCGGCATTATAGGTACCCTTCAGGCTTTGGAAGTCATCAAGCTCATCACAGGCGCCGGAGAAATATTAAGCGGACGATATTTTATATTCGATGCGCTAAGTTTTGAAACGAAAACTTTCAACATCAAACGCAGTGATGACAATCCGCTTAATGGTTCTCATCCTTCCATAAAAGAGCTTATTGATTATGAATTGTTCTGCGGTATTGAAAGGGATGTTAAACCCGTTAAAGAAATAAATTGCCATGAGCTGGAAGCGCTGCAACTTAAGAATGCCCCCTTACAACTTATTGATGTTCGGGAGCAGGATGAATATAAGCTGGTGAATATAGGAGCCGAATTAATGCCATTATCAGGTATTATTTCCAATGAAGCAGCTATTTCAAGAGACAAGAAAGTGGTTATTCATTGCATGACAGGCAGCCGCAGCGCTAAAGCAATAAGAATACTGGAAGAAAAATTCGGGTTCACCAATTTGTATAATCTTACAGGAGGTATCATTGCTTACATTAATGAACTTCGGCCTGAACTTAAAAAATGGTAGCGGTGTTTTAGTCTTATCTTCATAAAATCCGGTTGCCTGTTCTATGCTGCTGCTTGACTTATATCAATTATGAACCGACTGTAAGTTCGCAATCAGCAGTTACCTATCAGGAGCTACCGTTTCAGGATTCTTTCAACATAGGACTTGCGTTTATCTCATCACACCACTTGGTAAGCATCGCTGTCAGTTCTTCAAGCTTGATAGGCTTTCTTAAATAGTCGTTCATACCGGCATTCAGGCATTTTTCTTCATCGCCCTGCATGGTATTAGCTGTCAGTGCAATGATCACCGGTTGCTCTTCGAACTGCATACGGATGGCTTGTGTTGCTTCCAGTCCATCCATCTCCGGCATCTGCATATCCATAAGAATAATATCGAATAACTGATGACTGAGCAAATTTATCACCTCCAGTCCGTTTGCTACGATTTGTGGTTCATAACCGAGTTTTCTAAGAATATGCTGGATAACTTTCTGATTGATCAGGTTATCTTCAGCAACCAGTATTTTTAAAGGAAATTGCAGTGAAAATTTCTCCTGTAATTTTCCTGCTACAGTTCTTTCTTCCACCACCGGTTTATCCTGTTGCTGTAGACCGCTTAGTATATGCTTGCTTAATATATGCTGCTTAATTGGTTTAGTAAGAATTGAACTGAAAAGGTGAAGTGTATTTTTACTGCATTCATCACCCATTGAACTTAGAAGAATACAGGGCAGGTGAGGATATTTTTGTCTGATAGCCGTTGCAAAACCGATACCATCCATGTCGGGCATTTGCATATCGGTCAGCACAAGGTCGAAAGCAGCACTGTTATTTAAAATAACGAGTGCTTCCTCACCGGAGGAAGCAAGTACGGGATGCAATTTCCAACCTTCAAGCTGGTTTTTTAATATGACCCGATTGGTAGCATTATCATCCACTACCAGTATTCTTTTACCTGCCTGATCAAACATATTGTACTGGATATACTGGGGCAATACCTTTGTTCCGCGACTTGTGCTGATGTTAAATGAAAAAACAGAACCCTTACCGGCCTCGCTTGTAACCCATATTGTACCACCCATTAATTTCACCAGCTTCTCCGATATGGCCAGTCCAAGTCCGGTACCGCCATATTTCCTGGTGGTGGAAGAATCTACCTGCGAAAAAGCTTTAAATAACCTGTCTATCTTGTCTGCCGGTATACCGATGCCTGTATCGCGAATTTCAAATTCAAGCGATATCGTTCCATCATCATTGGTGCTCCTTAAATGTACGCCAACAAAAACTTCTCCATGCTGCGTAAATTTCATCGCATTGCCGATCAGGTTGGTTAATATCTGCCTCATTCGCAGGTTGTCTCCTACAATCTGCAGGGGAACTTCAGGATCTATCTGGTACACAAGATCCAATCCTGACTGGGCCGCTTTAGTGCCGAAGATATCCAGTATGTCCTCGATACATACACGAAGGTCGAAATCTTCATATTCCAGTTCAAGGTTACCGGATTCAATTTTAGAGAAATCAAGAATATCGTTGATTACATTTAAAAGACTTTCACCGCAGGTAATGATCGTGTTGGTAAATTCACGTTGCTGATTGTTAAGCGCTGTTTCCGCCAGCGTTCATCGGCGTCCTGATCTCATGGCTCATTGTAGCAAGGAACACACTTTTAGCCTGGTTGGCGTGCTCAGCTTCCTGCCTTGCCTTGCGTTCTTCTTCGGTTGAATGCAACAACATACGGGTTTGTTCGTACACCTGTTGCTGCAATTTTATTTTCTGGCTCTTTATTGTGCCAACGCGCCATTTTACAAATGAGATCAATAAAGTAACAATTCCTGCTATCACAGCCAGTTTGAACCACCAGGTTAACCAGAAAGGAGGCGTAACAATCAGCTTGACCGCCAAAACATGTGAAGACCATTTGCCTTCATTATTCAGGACCTTGACTTTGAAGACATATTTTCCCGGATCAAGATTGGTATAAGTTACAGACCGGTTGGTGCCCTCATCATTCCAGTCTTTTTCGAAACCCTGCAGCATATAAGCATATTTGTTTTTACTTCCACCCGTGTAATTAAGGGAAGCGAATTCAAAAGAAACCACCGAAAACTTTGAAGGCAGGCTGATAACTTTTGCTTCCGTAATATCTGTTTTCAAGGGAGAAGGATCATTATCGTTTACGGCTATGGGTACATGCTTATTGAAAATCTGGAAGTCGGTCATCACCAGTGGCGGATCATACGGATAATCCTTTACCTTTTCAGGTTCAAATTCGTTGAAGCCGTTGTTGCCACCAAAATACATAGTACCTGAACGGCT
>CAXSIE010000038.1:12533-15382 GCA_964237295.1 uncultured Flavihumibacter sp.
GAACTTTCCGGATAGGGGATTAAACTTTGTAAGGCCTTTGTTGCTGCTGATCCACAGGTTTTTCCCGTCGTCCTGAAGTATCCCGAATATCATGTTACCAGGCAAGCCGTTCTCCGTATTAAAGAGGGTAAACTGATTGGTTTTGCTATTCATGAAATTCAATCCTTCCTTGGTAGCTATCCATAAATTTTCAGATGCATCCAGAACTATAGCGCCTACACTGTTATTAGACAAGCTGTTTTCATTATCGCTGTGGACAAAGTGCTGAAATATCTTTGATTCTTTATTAAAAAAATTGAGGCCCGCTCCATCTGTGCCTATCCATAGATTACCGTTCTTATCCTCCGTAATTGAATGCACCAGGTTACTACTGATGGTTGCAGGATCATTATCGTTGTGTTTATAGTGCGTAAAGCTGTTCTTATCCGGATCAAACATATCAAGCCCGCCGCCATAAGTTCCAATCCACATTTTTTTATCACGCCCTTCGAATATCACCCACACATTATTGGAAGCCAGGCTGCGGGGATCGGATGGATCATTTTTATAGTTACTGAATATATTTTTTTTCCGGTTCCATATGCTTAAACCATCTCCCCAGGTTCCGATCCACAAATTCTCTTTACTATCTTCACTTATGTCCAGCACATAGTTTCCGGCAATACTGTTTTCTCCGGTTTTA
Organism: uncultured Flavihumibacter sp.; assembly: GCA_964237295.1. Lineage (GTDB taxonomy): Bacteria > Bacteroidota > Bacteroidia > Chitinophagales > Chitinophagaceae > JADCRZ01. The sequence goes on from CAXSIE010000038.1 coordinate 13,216, forward strand.
CTAACAAAATGCTTGCAATCTCCGGTTGCAGGATCAAAAAGATTCAATCCGCCGCCGTCTGTACCTATCCACATATTTCTTTTTAAATCCTCATAAATACTAAGCACCTTGTTATTGCTCAAGCTCGCAGGGAACGATGTATGCCTGTAACTTTTGAATTTATTATCATGATTTACAAAATCAACTCCACCTGAAAAGGTTCCCAGCCACATATTACCTTTGGCATCCCTGCAAAAAGAATAAATGGAGTTATTGCTAAGGGTGGTATTGTCAATATCGTCTTTTACATAATGGTAAAAGGTTTCGTTGGTGAAATTAAAAATATCCAGTCCCCCGTTTTCTGTCCCCAGCCATAGGTTTTGCTCACTATCTTCCCTGATTGCATACAATTGATTACCTATCAGAGAATTTGTCTGGTGAGGGTTGTTTTTAAAATGCTGAAAATTCCCCTTATTACTATCGAACAGGTTCAGTCCGCCACCGTTAGTACCTATCCATATCCTGCCTCCTTTGTCTTCAAAAATGGTTCTTATATCGTTATTACTGATCGAACCGGAATCTCCCCCGGAATATATGAAAGAAGTATATGTTTGTGTTTTGCTGTTTAAAAATTTCAGGCCGTCTTCAGTAGTTCCTATCCATAAATTGTGCTGGGAATCTTCTAAAATTGACTGAACAACCGGATCGTTTGAACCTGTATTATAAGAATATTTTGTAAAAGTGTTCCTTGTAGTGTTGAATTTATTCAGCCCTTGTTCCGTTCCTATTAAAAGGTTTCCCTGGTGGTCTTGCACCACGCACTTGATAAAATCATTAGAAAGGCTGTTAGCATTTTGAAGATCGTGCATATAAGTGGTGAAACGGTTCTTCGAACGGTCAAACTTATTCAATCCACCACCCATTGTTCCGATCCAAAGGTTGCCATCCGAGTCTTCAGTGATGCCGGTAATATGATTATTACTAAGGCTGTGCTTATCTTTTTTATTATGCTGGTAAACAACAAATTTATAGCCATCATATTTATTTAAACCATCGGCAGTGCCGAACCACATAAATCCGCGGCTATCCTGGAGTATGCATCTTACATGGCTATGGGAAAGCCCATTGGCTGTAGTAAGGTGCTCAAACCTAAGGTTTGGTTTTTGAGAAACCACTGACAAAGGAATACAGGGTACTACTAAAAGTAAAAGATAACGCAGTGCTTTCATAGAGTTTCTAAATTCTGGTTCAATTTTTATCTATCCATTTTCTAATGATTTTATTGCTTGATCTTTGATCAGAATAAAGTATAAACGAATTAGTTTAGATTTATTATCGCAACATATATGTAATTACAAATAAACTAAGAGTAAACCTGTGTAGGGGTATATAAAGATTATGCTATATCAGGCACCAACCAGGTTACCATATCTTATTGCGGCAAATGTTTTTGTTCAACAACAGCATTCATTCCCATTTTGGAATTACTTTCTGTAAGAGGGAAAAAATTAACAGCTTACATTTATTTAAGCACCACATTATCAGCTTAATACATACCGGCATGCAAGTAGCAACCATACTATCAAACAGGATATTATGAAAAATACTTCCACTTTTACCGATAATACTTCAAATGCAGATCAACACGCCAGAAACATCATTTACATGGTTAAGATTTGTTTCTTCACCGTTATTGCGCTGCTGGTTTTTTTATTGAAAGGAAGGTGTGCAGACAGCACACATATTACCGCCAGGAATGCCGTATATGTTCAGTTCGCCGGTGCCGGTAATAACCGCTCCATAAATTTTGAAAGAGTTTTCAGTCAGGGCCGCAGGATAAATTATAGCTACAGTGTCGGATATGCGCCGGCTAACAAAAGCGTTTCTGTTCCTATCACTTTAAACGCTTTTACAACAGGCAAGCAGCATCATTTTGAAATGAGCCTTGCAGTAATACCGCATGTTGAAAAACATACTTACTCAACAAAAGAAGATCTCGACAAGCAGCTATACATCAAGCCAAGCATCGGTTACCGTTACCAGAAAACTACTTCAGGCTTGTTTGTAAAAGCAGGCATCGGTCCACAGATATTCATGGATCCTCCTTCTTACAATGTATGGGCGTTCACTCCTAAATTGATTGCACCTTCCGGGCAGATCGCTGTTGGGTTTAGTTTCTAAACGAAGC
>CAXSIE010000038.1:15491-17784 GCA_964237295.1 uncultured Flavihumibacter sp.
AATTAGCTAAATATTTTAGTATTATTGTATTACCAACAACCAACTCTATGGTCGCAAACTTATACCACCGTTCCATCGCACACTTCGACCTGGATGCTTTTTTTGTAAGTGTGGAATGCAAAAAAAACAGCAGTTTAAAAGGCAAACCGCTGATTGTAGGTGGCAGCGAACGGGGCGTGGTGGCCTCATGCAGCTATGAGGCAAGGGCATTCGGTATCCACAGCGCCATGCCTGTCAAACTGGCAAAAAGACTTTGTCCCCAGGCGATATTGGCGGTGATATGGAAAGTTACTCGCAATTTTCACGATTGGTGACTGATATCATTCAATCAAAAGTACCTCTGTATGAAAAAGCCAGTATTGATGAATTTTATATCGATCTCACGGGGATGGATAAATTTTTCGGATGCGCCCGCTTTACCGCCGAATTAAAACAAACGATCATTAAAGAAACCGGCCTGCCCATTTCTTACGGTCTTGCATCCAACAAACTGATCAGCAAGGTAGCAACCGGAGAAGTAAAACCCAACGGACAAAAAGAGATTTTCTTCGGACAGGAAAAACCCTTTCTTGCCCCATTAAAGATAAGCAAGCTTCCCATGGTGGGCAAGCAAACAGGTGAGCTGTTAAGGCAGATGGGTGTGGAAACAATCAGGATCTTATCTGAGATACCGGTAGAAATGCTCCAGAACCTGCTGGGCAAAAATGGCATTGAGCTTTGGAGGCGGGCTAACGGCATTGACGAAACGCCGATCGTGCCTTACAGTGAGCAAAAAAGTATAGGGACTGAAAATACTTTCAACACAGACACTACCAATATTGAATTCCTCAACCGCGAACTTGCACGCATGACAGAAAAAATTGCTTTTGAGCTGAGACAGCAAAACAAACTTACCGGTTGTATAACATTGAAATTGAGGTATTCGAATTTTGATACCGTTACGCGGCAGGTATCTGTTGCTTATACCTCTTCCGACCATGTACTGTTGCAAACAGCTAAGGAATTATTCATTAAACTCTACGACAGGCGGCTGCTCATCAGGCTGGTCGGCGTTCGTTTCAGTCACCTGGTACCGGGAAACTACCAGATACGGCTCTTTGATGACACGGAAGAAAAGATCAGGCTGTATCAACAGATAGACAGTATTAAAAGGCAGTTCGGAGAAGACCTGGTAGTGCGTGCAGCGGGGCTTCCTCCCAATCCGGGCGGCCATCTGAACAAAAATAAACGGCCATCCCTGTTTGAAAGAATGCGGATTAATGCTTTTATGAAAGACTGATCAACAAAACTCCGGCAACTAACATGTACCTCAATTGTAAAACTTATTTCAGCTTTCGTTACGGCACTTATGAACCACAGGAACTGGTAGAAAAAGCTGCTGACATGGGCGTATCGGCAATGGCCATCACTGATATCAACAATACCTGCGCCGCATGGGATTTTTATGATTTTTGTTTGAAACGTACTATAAAACCTATCCTGGGTGTTGAGATAAGAAATGAAGATACCTTCTGTTACATTTTATTATCAAAAGATGCACAGGGCTTTTGTGAAATCAATCGTTTTGTATCCCATCATCTTCAGGAAAAATTACCTTTCCCTGAAAAACCTTCCATTACAGATAAAGTATGGATTATTTATCCTCTTGGAAAATTCAATCCTGACTCACTCGCAAACAATGAACTGATCGGTGTAAAGCCATCTGAAATAAATAAATTATACGGTGTTAACGTTCATGCTTATCCGTTTAAATTTGTGGTACAACAACCCGTAAACTTTCAGGAGCAAAAATATTTCAACCTCCACCGGCTATTGCGGGCTGTAGATAAAAACATTGTGTTAAGTAAACAAAAACCTGAAGAGTTTGCACTTGCAGGCGACTGCTTTGTAAGCCCCTCTCATTTATTTCAATGTTTTCGCAACTACCCGGCAATGGTCACCACTACTTTGCAGGTTATAGAAAGTTGTAATATAGAATTGGAACTCCACAAAGACAAGAATAAAAAATACTTTACCAACAGCAGGGAAGACGACAGGATACTACTTGAGAAAATAGCAAGGGAAGGGATGCACCATCGTTACGGGAAAAATAATAAAGAAGCAACTGCAAGAGTTAATAAGGAATTAGCCATCATCCATGAGCAGGAATTCAGCTCTTACTTTTTAATTACCTGGGATATTATCAGGTATGCACAAAGCCGCAGGTTTTTTTTTGTAGGCCGGGGCAGCGGTGCCAACTCTATAGTAGCTTATTGTTTACAAATAACCGATGTTGACCCGATACAGCTCGACC
>CAXSIE010000038.1:17794-19956 GCA_964237295.1 uncultured Flavihumibacter sp.
TCCGCATCGTAAAGTACCTCCTGATTTTGATATCGACTTTTCATGGCGCGACCGCGATGAGGTGATCGACTATATTTTTAAACGTTATGGCAAAGATCATGTGGCGCTGTTGGGCATGCATGCTACTTTTCAAAAGAACGCCATCATCAGGGAACTTGCAAAAGTGTACGGATTGCCAAAGAATGAAATCGATGAGCTGGCCAATAATCCGGAGGCGGATTTTAAAGAAGATAAATACAAAAGGCAGATTTTACATTACAAGGACCTGATGAAAAACTTTCCTAATCATTTGTCCATTCATCCCGGTGGCATGCTGATCAGTGAGGAACCTATCTATACGTATACTTCTGTAGTATTGCCACCCAAAGGTTTTAATACTACGCAGATAGATATGTTTATTGCAGAAAAAGTAGGCTTGTTTAAACTTGATATTTTAAGTCAGCGCGGATTAGGACATATAAAGGATTGTATTGAACTTGTCTTTCAAAACAAAAAAGAACAGATTGACATCCGTGATGTAGAGCGATTTAAAGTCCGGGTATGCGCCAGCTACTTAAAAAACTGGAATGCGATGATTACCTTACCCTGGTGGCAGCCAGCAGTATCATCCGTCCCGGCGTTGCACAATCGGGTATGATGCGGCAATATATTTACCGGTTTCACAATCCCGATACGTTTGAATACCTGCATCCGAAAATGAAAGAACTGCTGGAAGAAACTTATGGCGTGATGGTGTATCAGGAAGATGTAATTAAAGTGGCGCATCATTTTGCCGGTCTTGATATGGGTGAAGCGGATATTTTAAGAAGGGCGATGAGCGGCAAATACCGGTCAAGAGATGAATTCAATGCCATCCGTGACAAATTCTTTAAAAATTGTAAAGACTATGGATACTCTGACGATATTACTGCTGAAGTATGGCGGCAGATTGAAAGTTTTGGAGGATACTCCTTCAGCAAGGCACATTCGGCCAGCTTCGCCGTAGAAAGCTACCAGAGCCTGTTCCTGAAAACGTACTATCCAATGGAATTTATGGTAGCCGTGATAAACAATTTCGGCGGATTTTATGGAACAGAATTGTATTTTCATGAATTGAAAAGAACGGGAGCTACGGTATTGCCACCTTGTGTTAACGAGGGCTGTTATAATACTTCCATCAATGGCTCAGAAGTAATTGTAGGGTTCATCCATATCCAGGGTATCGAAGAAAAGGTTTCCATAAACCTGCTGGAAGAAAGAAGCAGGAATGGCAAGTACCTGCACCTGCAGGATCTTATAGAACGTACAGCCATTCCTCTTGAGCAGTTGAACCTGCTGATCCGTATCAATGCATTGCGTTTTACCGGCAAAAACAAAAAAGAATTATTGTGGGAAGCCAACTTCCTGCAAAAGAAAAACAAGGTGCAGCAGCCGTCGCATGTTTCACTTTTTAAAGAGCCCCCGGTAGTGTTTAACCTGCCCCGGTTGATGCAGCATCCGCTTGATGATGCACTCGATGAAATAGAGCTGTTAGGTTTTCCATTATGCAATCCCTGGGAGATGTTAAACATGGATACCAGCGCCTTCTCAGCCGGCCGCGACCTTGCGGATTATTTGAACAAAAAGGTTCATGTGATGGGATATTTTGTAACCACCAAACCTGTGCGTACGGTTAAAGGCGAAACCATGTATTTCGGTACCTTTCTGGACAAACACGGCGAATGGCTGGATACGATTCATTTCCCCGATACCGCCCGCCGTTATCCCGTACAAGGTAAGGGCTTTTATGAAATGAAAGGCAAAGTGGTGGAGGAGTTTGGCGTATATAGCGTTGAGGTTGATTATTGCCGGAAGGTGGGAATCAGGAACCGGTTTGAGTGATTTTTGAACCACAGAAAAAACGACGGAGATAAGGAAGAGGTTACACAGAGAAGGTCTCTGTGTAACCTCTTCCTCCCTCTTGTCTTTACTCTGTGGTTAAAAAAAATTATAATACCTGATTAAACTCCAACCGCTCTCCATCCGGACCAACAATATTAAAATATTTACACCCATTCTTCCAGAACTGCAAAAATACCGGAGCTGGTTCCAGCACATTGTATCCGGCATTCCTTAAAACCTCAAAAGCCACATCCACATCCGGTACATCGAAAGCAATATGATCCACATGCCCGTCCTCCCTG
>CAXSIE010000039.1:0-13861 GCA_964237295.1 uncultured Flavihumibacter sp.
GAAACAACTTTTCTTTGATCATATGAATTTGCCTTTGTTGCGCTTCAAATCTTTTTTTCTCGGCCCTCAACATTTTCTTTTCAAGAATATGCAAGCGTTTAACCGCCTGCGTTTGTAATGATTCCACATGTTTACTTAAAGTGCCGTCCACTGCCGTTGACAGTTCTTTAACTGCCGTATATTCGGTTTCAACCCTGATTATTTCGTTTGAAAGATCCAGTTGCTTTCCTGATTCCTTTTGTACTATTTCTTCAACAAGTAGCTGCTCTTTTTTAAAAAGATCGGCCGGCTTCAAACCAAGTTTACCTATTTTCTCCAACCATTGTTTTTCAATGAAAAGAAAAGAGTTACGCAGCATTAAAACGGGAAATGGAACGCCATAATGTTCAAACAAACCTCTTAATTCAAGCCAGTAGGCAGTCTCCCCCCCACCTCCTATAAATACTATATTCGGAAGAATGGTTTCCTGGAACAACCCGCGTAATATTACATTCGGACTGAACCTTTCAGGATGATCATTCAGTTCCTGTAATAGTTCGTCTTTCGTAAACCTTATAGTTGTATCAACCACCTTCCATTCCTGCGCTTCCTTAACAATCCGTTCACGCATATCATCTTTCAGGTAAAAAAGATTGATCTCTCTTGGAGTAGCCTGTACTTTATAATGTTGTGATAAATCATTAATAGATGTATCAACAATAGAGGAAGGCGACTGGTTTAATAAATCATCTTCAAAAACCTGCTTCATAGCGTTTTTGAGCCTGGCATTATCAGGTATCAACACAATAACGCCATACTCCGCAAACAACGCATGAACCAGTTTGAATGTTGCGGTCTTAATATCCGGGCTGTTCAGGTAGCATTCTTTTAATAGATCCATTAACGCTGTACTGTTAAGAAAGGAAGAAAACTCTCCCGATATCCTTTCGATAATTTTTTCCAGACCTGTAATTTTCATCCTTCCCACAGCGCCCTTTTGCTTAGTATCCCAGACAATCTTCTCTCCATTAAGATATATGTTTCCCAGTTCATCCAGGTCTGCATCCTCACTGCCCATATAATAAACAGGCACAAATTTATATTGCGGCATTTCTTTGCCAAGGTAATCGGCCAGCTTTACCGCATGTAAAATTTTATAAATGAAATAAAGATACCCGGTGAAAATATTGGGTTGATGTGCGGTAACAATTGTGAAACTGTTTTCACCTGACAACAATTTAATATTTTTATGAACACTGTCGCCGGCCGCAACTTCTGCCAATAATTCGCGGTTAGTAGTAAACGCTTTTCTGGATTCAATAGATTGCTTAATGCCTTCCAGTGTAGGAGGATGTTTGTAAAAAGTTTGTAACGCCGGTGCGCCATTAAGGTACTCAATAATAATCTTGGAAAAAGATCCAATTTGCTGAAATGGTATTGAAGTGGAGGTACAATCCATGTTTAAGAAAATAACTTTATTATGATAAAATCATGAAAGGATGACATTAGAGCCACAAAGATTACCAATAATGCCATCCCTTCATGGTTCACGTTGCACAATTATCTTCCTATAATCTTGTTACCCATCCGAGTTTATAGAAGATCCGTAATTCAACTAATAGTTGTTTTTCTTTACCTCATATTTCATGCTCCTGCCTACTTCAACTCATAAGCCACCACTGAATTCTTATAAAAAGTAGGAACATACACTATTTTCGTTTTTGCATCATAGCCTATGTCCGCGGTGTTGCTCTTCTGTGCTGTTGTGTCGAGTAATTTTTCTTTGGTTCCGTCTGCATTTATATAATAAATAACTCCCGGCCAGCAGCTAACAATAAACTCCTTACCTTTTACATTTTCAATGCCGTCTGTCTGGGCTTCCATACCATCAGCTATTTTAGTAAGACTTTTATCCTTTTCTACTTTCAGCATCGAACCATTATCAAGAATGTACAAATCATCATTATTTATCAGCAAACCGTTCGGAGCCTGAAGGTTATCTATAAATACAGAAGCCATTTCATTTTCAATCCGGAATACCTTTTTATTCCTGGTATCCGAAACATACACTATGCCTTTTTTATCAACAGTAATATCGTTTAAAAAGACCGCCCCTTCAACAGGAATTGTTTTCAACAATGTGCCTGCCTTCATATCAATAACCCCTACCGCATCAAGGTCAGCAACATACAACGTATTTTGATACACACCCATACCTTTAGGAGCGTTCAGCCCGGTTACCCAATCTACTTTGATGATCTTGCCATCTAAACCGACTTTACCTATAGAGCCTTTTCCATCTTTACCATCAGGAGCGCCATCAATGTTTGAAATGTATAACACCTTATTCACACCATCAAAATAAACGGATTCCGGAACCTTAAGTAAAGTATCAGTCTGCCATTTTTTAATCAGCCGGTGTTGCGATTGAACATTACCTACAAATAACAACAAAATGATCAATTGAAGTAACTTATATTTTATCATATACAAACTGCTTTTTACCATTTAAAAAGAATCATATCATCAGCAACTTTGGGTTAACCGTTATTTCACCGAAAATTTATAGATCGTTGTCTGGTGATAAGTTTCTCCGGGTTTTAAGATAGTGTTTGGAAAGGAAGGCTGATTGGGTGAGTCGGGAAAATGCTGTGTTTCCAGGCATAGTGCGGCATGCTGGCCATAAGTGGCGCCGTTCCTTGTTCCGGTAAGTGTACCATCAAGAAAATTACCTGTATAAAATTGAATTCCCGGCTGTGTAGTGCGCACTTCCATATAACGTCCGCTGGCTGAATCATATACGGTTGCAGCAAGGCTCTCTTCATTACCGGATTTGATCAATACAAAGTTATGATCATAACCACCTTTAACGGACGCCAGTTCTTTGCCTATTCTTTTTGGAGCGGTAAAATCCATAGGTGTGCCTTTTACTGCGGGATGCTGGCCGGTTGGAATCAGCTTATCATTCACTATAGTGTATTTGTCTGCATTCAGTGTTAGTATATCATCTTCGATAGTGGCGGATTTACCTGCGGATAAATTCCAGTAAGTATGATTGGTAAGGTTTACCGGGGTAGGCTTATCGCTTGTTGCAGTGTACGCTATTTTTAATTCATTATCATCTGTTAATGTGTACTCAACCTTTGCCTTCAGATTACCGGGATATCCTTCTTCTCCGTCTTTACTATCGTATGTAAGCGTTAAGGTATTTCCGGATTGTTTTGAATCCCATACTACTTTATCAAAGCCTTTTAAACCTCCGTGCAATGCATTGCCATCGTTGTTTGCAGCAAGGGTATATGTTTTTCCATTGAGTGTGAACTTCGCATTGGCAAGCCGGTTAGCATACCTGCCTACAAGGGCTCCGAAGTAAGGATTGCCTTTTTGCAGGTAACCTGGTAAAGAGTCATATCCTAAAACAATATCACCTGAATTACCATTTCTATCCGGGGTCATGATGTCGGTAATGATACCTCCATAGTTGATGATCTTTACAACCATTCCTTTTGAATTAGTGAATGTATATTGCAGCACATCTTTATTATCAACTTTTCCAAATGGCTGCGGACTTTGTGAATTCATAGGTGCTTTAGATGTTGTATTTGTTAAAGAATCATTTTTATTTTCCGGGGTTTTACTTTCGTTATTATTACAGGATAACAGCAACAAACAACCTGTTAAAGCAAAGCCCACTGTTAAAGGAAAGAATTTTTTCATACGTTTTCGTTGAGATGTTTTATGATAATGATAATAGTTTTAAACAAATAAATTCCTGTTATCGGAACTTCATAGTTTGCCCGGCTCAATAGATTTCCTGCTCCACTCACTATTCACTAATCTTAGCATTCCTTTTTCATTGGAGTTTCTTAATGCTTCCGGCAATAAATATTCCGGTGCATTCTGAAAGCAAACAGGTCTTACCCAGCGCTTGACGCCATTGATGCCTACTGCAGTAAAACGACTGTCCGTAGTTGCAGGAAAAGGACCGCCATGTACCATACTCGGACAAACTTCCACTCCTGTTGGCACTCCGTTAAAAAGAATCCGCCCGGCAATCTCTTGTGCAAAGTCTGCTAATGCCGCATGCTCCTGAAAATCCTTATCCGTACCTACCAATGTTGTTGTTAGCTGACCACTGACGGCTTTCCATACCATTTTTAATTCTTCCATGCCGGTGCAAATAACCATAATGGAATAAGGTCCAAAAACTTCTTCATGCAATACCGGATTTTCCAGGAAAACTTTACCGGTTACCTGCGCAATATCAGGTAAAGCTTCCAACGCTTCCGCTACCTGGGTTGTATTAATATGCAATACGCCGGGTTGGTTCAAAGCATGCTGCATTTTTTCATTATATGCTTTATGAATTCCGGCATGTAACATTCTGGCGGGTTTAACTTTCAGCATTTCTTCATTAAGCAACAACAAAAATTGGTTAAGGTCGTCAGATTCAACACCCATCATCAATCCCGGGTTGGTACAGAATTGACCCATACTCAGCGTTACAGAACCGGCAAAAGACACTGCCAGGGCTTCTTTATTTTTTTCCAGGGTATCGGGAAGAAATATTACAGGATTGACACTTCCCATTTCTGAAAAAACTGGAATAGGAACCTTTCTGTTTTGAGCGTATGATACAAGGGCTAATCCGCCGGATGTAGAACCGGTGAAGCCAACCGCAGCCGTAACAGGATGCTGAACCAGCGCCTTACCCACTTCGTTGCCGCCGAATACATGCTGAAAAACTGCTTCAGGCATATCACACCGGGTTATTGCTTTTTTAATTGCCTGGTAAACCATCAAGGAGGTTTCGCCGTGTGCCGGGTGGGCCTTCACAATCACCGGACAACCGGCTGCAAGAGCTGAAGCAGTGTCTCCACCTGCCGTTGAATAAGCAAACGGAAAATTACTTGCCCCGAATACGATCACAGGTCCTAACGGTATCAACATCCTGCGCAGATCGGGTTTAGGCACAGGGGTTCTTTCAGGTATGGCTGTGTCTATGGAAGCTTCTATCCAGCTTCCTTCCCTTAACATAGCTGCATACATTCTCAGTTGCATGGTAGTTCTTGCCTTTTCACCCATTAACCTGGGAACAGGCAGGTTGGTTTCTTCCGAAGCCTTAAGAACCAGGGCATCTCCCAATGATTCTATTTCCGTTGCTATCGCTTCCAAAAACAATGCTTTCTGTTCAGCAGGGCATTTCCTGTAGATCTTAAAAGCCTGACCTGCGGATTTCATTACAATGTCTATCTCCTGTATAGTGGCAGAAGTATCATTCATAAATTATTATTTTATGGGATATTAACAATTTTTGAATTACTAAGTTAAGATCGTATTCTTTATATTAAATGCATTTATTGTTGCAGCTATCTTCTCTCAAAACTAATACTATTTTAATTTTGCACTACCTATTCCCTCTTAATAATAATAATAGTGTTTAAATAACCCCTTAATTTATCTTATGATAAGTTTATAAAGTGCATGCAGCAGTACACCTGTAAACACCTAAAGAAAAATAAATAAACCCCTAATTGCGGCAGAAGTATCATTATCTATATCACTATTCCTGTTAAAAACCGTTTAATACCCAATCCGTATAATCTTCCTATGAAATCGTATTACCCTGCGAAAGCATTATTATGTTTATTATTACTGTTTTTTTATCAGTCAGATATATATAGCCAATGCCCAAATGGCGTAGCAGCCTCGGTTATTTCATATGATACCGTTTTTAAGGGTGGAGGAAACACTGTTTACGACCTCAACTTTCCACAATTCGATACCAGCAAGATTTATTTGAATTTTCCGCAGTTCGAACCTTCCAAAGGCACGCTGATCGGAGTGGATATTCAAACTATCATCAGCGTAAAAAACAGCTATAAGCTGGAAAATCAGGACAATGTTCCCACGCTGTCAAAAATTAAAATACTAAGGGCTGATATTATCAGTTCTCCTGTATTGATGAATCCTTTTCAAGATAATAAAAATAAAATAGTCGCAATAAATGTTCTAAGTCCTAATGACGGAGTAAATGGATCAGGACCTGATTATGTGGAAGCGGGTCCATTGTATGCTTATAAAAATTATCCTATAAACTATAACCTTACAAATAATTTAGCGGGGTTTTTAGGAAACGGGATAGTGCTGTTTAACTATGAAACGCAAACAGATCTTTATTCTTCCGGTTCCAATAATTTATTTACTTCCGTTACTGAAGATTCCATTTATTTTAAACTAACTTATCGTTATTGTACTACGGCTTTATTACCTGCAGACATCAGTAATTTTAATGCGACAAAACTGTCATCGGGAAATTTACAACTTACCTGGAATGCATCTAATGATAATATCGGCAACAGGTATGAAATGCAGAAAAGCACAGACGGTAAAAATTACACCTCCTTGGAAACCATTACTGCTACAACGGCTTCAGCAAATATCTACCAGGTATATTATACACCTGTTAAAGATGATAAGGATAAAATTTTTTTCCGGATCAAACAGTATGATGCAGATGGAAGCGTTAAATATTCCAACATAAAAATTGTTCAGCTCGAATATGTTTCTACCGGCATGAAGGTGTACCCCACTGTAACAAAAAATAAGGTAAACATCTATTTTCGTTACGCGGTAAAATCTGATTACCGGGTTAGTCTTGTTTCTCTTACCGGCCAGGTGATGCAACAATCAGAATTTTCAAGAACCAATCTTATAAGCTTCCCTTTAAATTCAAGTTTAAAACCAGGTTTATACCTGATAAGTGTAATTAACAAACAAACATCGGAAACGCAACAGTCGAAGCTGGTGATTCAATAAAGGCCATCCTGCAATCAGAACGCCGGTTTTCCGCAAGTTTTAAACAACTACCCCTTCCAGATCGTAATCGAAGGCTCCGGTAATCTTAACGTTGACAAACTCGCCCACTGTTAATTTATCCGGTGAAGCAATGATCACTTCATTATCAACCTCAACACTATCAAATTCTGTTCTGCCTATATAACGGCCGGCTTCTTTTTTATCAATAAAGTATTGCCTATTTTCTCCTGGTTCTTTTCATAACTGATCTGCTGCTGTACTTCCATAATTTCCTGTGCACGTCTTTCCTTTTCTTCCGCAGGCACATCATCGGTTAAAGTAAATCCGCTGGTACCTTCTTCGTGACTGTAAGAAAATATGCCAACCCTGTCGAAACGGTGTTTTTGCAGAAAGACTTTCATCTCTTCAATATCATCCTGCGTTTCTCCGGGAAAGCCGGCTATCAAGGTAGTGCGCAGGCATATCCCGGGAACCTTTTCCCGGATATTATAAATAAGGTCACTCATTTCAGCGTTGGTAATTTGCCGGCGCATAGCCCGGAGCATCCTGTCGCTTGCATGCTGCAAGGGCATGTCGAGATAATTACAGATATTATCCCGTTCCCTTACAACATCTAATATTTCCAATGGAAATTTTGAAGGATAAGCATAATGTAACCTGATCCATTCCAATCCTTTAATATCGGCAAGGGCATGCAATAACCGGGGAAGTTCCCTTTTCTTATATATATCCAGGCCATAATAGGTAAGTTCCTGGGCAATCAGCATAATTTCTTTCACTCCCCGGCTTACCAGCAACATGGCTTCCGATACCAAATGCTCAATAGGTTTACTTGTATGCGGTCCGCGCATTAATGGAATGGCGCAAAAGGAGCAGGTTCGGTTACAACCTTCTGAAATTTTCAGGTATGCATAATGAGAAGGTGTGCTTAGCATACGTTCTCCCATTAACTCAGCCTGGTAATTGATTTCGAATTTTTTTAGGATCTGCGGTAACTCAAATGTTCCGAAGTAGGCATCTACCTCGGGTATCTCCTGCTCCAGGTTATTCTTATACCGTTCGCTTAAACAACCCGTTACATATACCTTATCTATTTTACCGCTTCTTTTCATCTCCACCTGGTCAAGGATGGTGTTCACAGATTCTTCTTTGGCTTTATCTATAAACCCGCAGGTATTGATGATAACGATATTGTGGTCTCTTTTTGTGCTTTCATGAACCACCTGTATGTCATTAGCGAAAAGCTGACCGCCGATCACCTCGCTGTCAACCATATTTTTACTGCAGCCCAGTGTGATAATATTGACTTTATCTCTTTTTAACGTTTTTGTTTTCATGATTCGTTGAAATAAGTATTGATGGTGTTTCAACCGTTGATAAAAGTGATTAAATGATTGTTATACATACTGTAATCAAATTCATCATCTATTAATCACTTCCATTAGCGGCCGAGGTTGAACAGGCTGTCCACAAACTCATGTTTATTAAAGATCAGCAGGTCCTCAATCTTTTCACCGGTTCCTATAAACTTCACCGGAATTTTAAATTGATTGGCAATAGCTAAAACCACTCCGCCTTTTGCGGTTCCATCCAGTTTCGTAATGGCAAGTCCGGTTACTTCTGTTACGGCAGTAAACTGACGGGCCTGTTCCAACGCATTCTGTCCGGTTGACCCGTCAAGCACAAGCAGTATTTCATGAGGGGCACCGGGCAGCAATTTGCTGACAACCCTTTTCATTTTACCAAGTTCTTCCATAAGGTGAACCTTATTATGAAGCCGTCCTGCTGTATCTATAATAATGATTTCGGTACCTTTTGCCATACCGCTTTGAACCGTATCGAATGCCACTGCACCCGGGTCCGATCCCATTCCCTGTTTAACAATGGGCACCCCGGCCCGTTCGCTCCATATTGTTAGCTGGTCAACCGCTGCAGCGCGGAACGTATCGCCAGCGCCAAGCAAAACAGATTTGCCGGCTTTTTTAAAATTGTAAGCCAGCTTACCGATAGTAGTTGTTTTTCCTACACCGTTTACACCCACTACCATAATCACATAAGGCTTTACCGGAAGCGCAGAAGTGAAATTGTAGTTGTTTTTATCGGATGCATCCACAAGCAGCTCTTCTATTTCTTCCTGCAGAATCCTGTTTAATTCACCGGTGCTTACATATTTATCCCTTGCAACTCTTTTTTCTATTTTCTCAATTATTTTAATGGTGGTATCAAGGCCAACATCGGCACCCACCAATGCATTTTCCAGTTCATCCAAAACTTCTTCATCAACAGTACTTTTACCTGCAATGGCTTTGGTTATTTTGGAAAAAAAATTCTCTTTGGTTTTTTGTAAACCCTGCTCAAGACTTTCTTTTTCTTTTTTACCGAATAATTTATCGAATAGTCCCATGGTGATTAATTAGGTGTAGGGTGTGAGGTATGGGGTATGGGG
The DNA here is from genome assembly GCA_964237295.1 of uncultured Flavihumibacter sp. GTDB lineage: Bacteria > Bacteroidota > Bacteroidia > Chitinophagales > Chitinophagaceae > JADCRZ01. The sequence continues at coordinate 9,245 of CAXSIE010000039.1, forward strand.
TATGGGGTATAAGCGTTCCAATTTAAAGAGATACGCATTGACTGTATTAAAATTTTCTTCTTGCCTGCCTCATACCTCAAACCTCATACCCCATACCTTAAATACAAAAAGCTGTTCCGGAATACAGAACAGCTTCTTAATATAATATCTTATTTTCATTTCTCTGCCAGGAAGTCTTTCACCTTATCCTTATGCACAATCGCTTCTTTGAAAGTATAAGCACCCGTTTTCGGACTACGGACTGCTTTGATAACTTTCGTCCAGTTTTTAGCTTCCGCGGCGGCTTTTTGATCCTTTGTCTTTATCGCTGTTTTAGCACTCTTTGCCATTAATGTAAATTGTCAGTTTATAAATTTTCAGCCTTTATATCCGTCAAAAGGAATAATTACTTGATTTCTTTGTGAACGGTTACTTTCTTCATTATCGGATTATACTTTTTCAACTCCAGGCGTTCAGGGGTATTTTTCTTGTTTTTGTTGGTAATATAACGGCTGGTACCTGGTAATCCACTGTTTTTATGCTCGGTGCATTCCATTATAACCTGCACCCTGCTTCCTTTCTTTGCCATTTTTAAACGATTTTAATTTTCAAACTTACCGGTGACAATAAGTTAATTTAGATTTTTTTTCCCTGGGATCTCATTTCTTTAACTACTGAATATAAACCATTTTTATTGATGGTTCTTATAGCTTCAGTTGATAACTTCAATGTTATCCAGGTATCTTCTTCAGCTAGGAAGAATTTTTTTGTTTTCAGATTCGGTAAAAACCTGCGCTTGGTTTTTATATTGGAATGCGAAATGCTGTTTCCGGAAGTGGGTCTTTTCCCTGTTACCTGACATACTCTGGCCATGATTCGTCAAAATTTTGGACGGCAAAGGTCGTTAAAACAATCATATATCCAAAAACAAATTGCAAAATTGCGGAATTAGCCTGTAATAAAGTAAATATAGCCCTCTGCATCCTTTAAAAAATCTTCTATGCAAAGCGTTTTTGAACCACAAAGGCTGGGAGCCACAGAGAAACACGGAGAAACACAGTGAAACTCCATGACGCAACCGATCCGGTAGTTCAAAATAACTGATGATCAGTGCAATTTTCTTGGATATCTTAACAGGATGTTTAGATGTGCAATTGATGAAGAACACACTAAATCACCTGTTACCACATTACAGGAGGTGTTAAATAATAACCGCTATGTTATCTTATAGCTTTGAATTTATATTTATTTGATTTATTAGTTAATTTACTGTTCTATTTAAAGAAAAGTGATAATGACTGACACTAAAAGAAAAACAATTGTTAGGGATATCAGCTGGCTGTCATTCAATGCCAGGGTGCTGCAGGAAGCCGCGGACTACAGTGTTCCATTGCGTGAGCGGATCAGGTTCCTGGGAATATTTTCCAATAACCTGGATGAATTTTTCAGGGTAAGAGTGGCTACTTTAAAGCGGATGATGGCTCTGGGTAGCAAATCGCACATGCATATGGAACAATCCCCGGACAAGATCCTGGAAGAAATCCAATCCATAGTATTGCGCCAGCAAAGCGAATTTAACCGCATATGGGAAAATATTTCGGTAGAGCTCGAAAAAGAAAAGATATTCATACTTAACGAAAAACAGTTAAACCGGGAGCAAAAAGTATTTGTAATTCGCTATTTTGAAGAAGAAGTGCGATCCAACACGATACCACTGATGATAGAAAGCATTCCGCAGTTTCCTTATCTCAGAGATAAATCCATATTCCTGGGAGTGGTACTCTCCCGGCAGGATTCGGCTTACAGTCAGAAATACGCTCTCATTGAAGTTCCCGGAAAAACATTGGGAAGGTTTGTTCTATTACCATCCCCGCCTGGTGAACGCGCCATCATTTTACTGGAAGATGTGATCCGTTATAACCTGCCTTCAATATTTTCTTATTTCGGTTACGACAAATATGATTCATGGATCTTTAAAGTAACTAAAGATGCAGAACTTGATATGGATACGGATGTTGATACCTCAATTATTCAAAAAATTGAAAAGGGATTAAAGAACCGGCGAAAGGGAAAACCTGTCCGTTTTGTGTACGATAAAGAAATAGATCCGGGGTTACTGGAATACCTGATGCGCCGGATGAATTTAACGAGAAAAGACAATCTTATCCCGGGCGGCCGTATCCATAATTTTCGTCATTTTATGGATTTTCCCGACAGCGTTTTTTCAAAAAGAGGACAACGTAAGAAACCTTTTCAACATCCGCTTCTGGCTAATTCAAAAAGAGTTACCGATACTGTGCTGGAAAAAGATATTATGCTTCACTTCCCTTATCATTCGTTTAACCCGGTTATTGATATGTTGCGTGAAGCTGCCATTGATCCTGATGTAACCACTATTAAAATTACCTGTTACCGGCTGGCAAAAAATTCTAAAATAGCCAACGCTTTAATCAATGCTGTTCGCAATGGCAAGCTTGTAACGGTGATGCTTGAGCTAAGAGCAAGGTTTGAAGAAGAAGCCAACCTTGAATGGAAGGAGCGGCTTGAAGACGAGGGAGTGAAAGTAGTAATTGGTTTGCCTGATATGAAAGTGCATTCAAAAATCTGCCTCATTAAAAAACGGGTTAATAACCAAACCGTGCATTATGGATTTGTAAGTACCGGCAATCTGAATGAAAAAACTGCCACATTGTATAGCGACCACTGCCTGCTGACCGCCAATCGCCATATTATGGCCGATTTAATCAGGATGTTTAATTTCCTTGAAAGACCTAAAGAAGGGCTTCATTTTTTAAAGGAATGCACTACACTCATTCCCTGTCCTACCAGTTTACGAAGGGAATTGTTAAAAATGATCAGCCGGGAAATAAAGAGTGCCAAAAGTAACAGGCCGGCCTCCATCATTCTCAAAATGAATTCTCTTTCAGACGAAGAACTTATTTTAAAATTATATGAGGCCGCTAAAGAGGGTGTGGAAATTAAAATGATCATCCGTGGAATTTTCTGCATGTTCACTGAAAATGAAAAATTTAAAAAACAGATCAAAGCAATAAGTATTATTGATGAATACCTTGAACATGCCAGGGTGTTCGTATTTCATAACGACGGCAAAGAAAAAGTTTATATATCTTCGGCAGACTGGATGGTTCGCAACCTTGATCATAGGGTAGAAGCAACCTGTCCGGTTTTTGATGACGACATAAAAATAGTGCTGAAAAATATTTTAAATATCCAACTCAATGATAATGTTAAAGCAAGGCTTTTAAATAACGACCTGAGTAATGAATACGTCAAAAATGCAGAAGATAAAAAAGTCAGGTCACAGATAGAAACATATAATTACTTGTTGTCAATCAGCCAGCAGGATAAAAAACCGGTACAGGAGCAAAAAGATATTCCTGTGGTTGAGATCCCAATAATTACATGAGCAGCCTTTAGCGATCGGCTTTCAGTCAGCAGCGCAATGCCTGATAAGTATTCTCCTGATGGCTGATGGCAAATTTAAATTACGGTAACATTAAAACATATTATTTTGAGACTGGCAGCAATTGATATCGGGAGTAACGCGGCAAGGCTTTTGATCTCGGACGTAGTTAAAACAAGTGTTTCAGGGCCCGAATTCAATAAATTAAACCTCATTCGCATTCCGCTGCGTTTAGGCTTTGATGTATTTGAATACAAAAAGATAATGCCGGCAAAAGAAGAAATGATCATACAAACTATGCAGGCGTACAAACACCTGCTGAAAGCTTACCAGGTCATCCATTATAAAGCCTGCGCAACTTCAGCGATGCGCGATGCAATAAATGCAGCAGATATACTGAAAAGAATTCAATCAGAAACAGGTATCCTGGTGGAAGTGATCAGTGGCGAAGAAGAAGCGTCTGTTATCTATGAAAATCATATTGCGGAAAATTTAAATAAAGACCATCCTTATTTATATATCGATGTGGGTGGCGGCAGCACTGAACTTACCTTGTTCAATGATAATCAGATGGTATTTAAAGAATCATTTAATATAGGCACCATCCGCCTGTTGAAAAACCAGGTTTCGGAATCGCAGTGGTATAAAGTAAGGGATTTTATTCGCGATAAAACAAAACCTTTCAAAAACCTGGTTGCCATTGGTACCGGCGGTAATATTAACAAGGTTTTCTCCATGTCTAAGAAAAAAGACGGCAAGCCTTTGCCATTGGAATTGCTGAAAGATTACCACAAAGAGTTCAGCAATGTATCATTATCACAACGTATGAAATTATATAGTTTGCGCGAAGACAGGGCAGACGTAATTGTACCGGCTTTACTGATCTTTGTGAATGTTATGCGCTGGGCAGAGGCCGATGAAATATTTGTTCCTAAAATCGGTCTGGCTGATGGATTGATCCAACACTTGTATAAGGAATTAATGATGCAGGAAATGGAAGTATGAGGTTTCAGGTATGGAAGTTAGCCTTGCGCCTTTGGATTTATCTTTGTTCCCCTGGGTGAATAACTCACTAAAGAAATAGCTGCAATTACCAAAGCCAACCTTGAAACAAAACCTTCGGCATTCCAAACTAACTTTTAAACTACTAACCAATCATGTCAGTACATAAGGAAATAAAAAAGGTAACTACCAACACCTTGCAGAAAATGAAA
>CAXSIE010000039.1:13871-19086 GCA_964237295.1 uncultured Flavihumibacter sp.
AGAAAAGATCTCCATGATCACTGCGTATGATTTTTCCTTTGCCAGGATATTTGATGATGCAGGTATTGATATTGTGCTTGTGGGAGATTCGGCCAGTAATGTTATGGCCGGACATGAAACAACTTTACCCATAACGCTGGAACAGATGATCTATCATGCATCTTCAGTAGTAAGGGGTATAAACCGCAGCCTGGTAACAGTAGACCTTCCGTTTGGATCCTACCAGGGTAATTCAAAAGAGGCGCTTATTTCTACCATCCGGATCATGAAAGAAACCGGGGCTCATTCTATAAAACTGGAAGGTGGTGAGGAAATAATGGAATCTGTAAAACGCATTCTTTCATCCGGTGTTCCGGTGATGGGCCACCTGGGTTTAACGCCACAATCAATTTATAAATTCGGCACTTATACCGTACGCGCCAAAGAGGTTGAAGAAGCGGAAAAGCTTAAAAAAGATGCGCTGCTCTTACAGGAAGCAGGTTGCTTTGCCATAGTACTGGAAAAAATTCCTGCATTACTGGCTAAAGAGGTTTCGGAAAGTTTACAGATCCCTACTATAGGTATTGGCGCAGGAAAATATTGCGACGGGCAGGTTCTTGTGATGCATGATATGTTAGGCATTAACACGGAGTTCAAGCCGCGATTTCTAAGGCAATACCTGAACCTTAATAAACAGATAACCGATGCGGTTCAGCATTACATCAGGGATGTTAAAGCAAAGGATTTTCCAAATGATAATGAACAGTATTAGGGTTAAGTTAACTTAATGCAACGAACTATTAGCCTTAGGTTGTCAACAATAACATTGAATTGAAAATCATCCGGTAAGAGTTAATCAAATAGTCTTTCCAGTTTTAAAAGAAGAGGCATTTCATCCGGATAAACATGAGCAGTAATTTTCGCTTTCTCGTTCAGGTGCAGTTTGTAACAAAAAGCCACATAAAAATCAAATAATTCATATGTATCACACATATCATCACCTTCGTCGTAATTTACAAGAAAAATGCCATCGTTCCAAACAGCTTCTTCCTTTTCACCATCATTCAATAATAAAAATTGTTCGATAGTCATAGCGTAATATAAGCTTAATAATCAGCGAATTTATATGTATAATTAAAGTATGTGTAAAATACTACCAGCTATAGCTTGAAAAAATTGCAGCTTATGGTTCTCCTCCTTTTCAAAGCTACCGATAGCAAATAAATCGCTACAAAGGCATGTCACAAAGGATACCTGTGTTTATTTAGCAAAAAATTTAAGTAATGAATTGCTGAATTACAGGTGCTTCCTGCAGTAGTGTAAATATGTCAATTTAGGGTAAACATACTCATACACCATGCCTCAAACTTAATTCATAACTTGCCATTTACTCAAAGCATTCATCCACATGGATTTTTTATCTTTTTTAAATATATCAGCTATCAATAAAGGTGTTTCAACAGGTTCGGAGTGGATGAATTCCGGTGCGGAAAGCTTAACCTCCTACTCACCGGTTGATGGTAAATTAATAGCGTCGGTAACTATTGCCAACCACGACTCCTATAATGCAGTGGTGAATAAGGCAGCGCTCGCATTTAAGGAATGGCGGCAATGGCCCGCACCCAGCCGGGGCGAGATTGTTCGGCAAATTGCCGAAGCTATTAGAGTGAACAAAGAACCGCTCGGAAAACTGGTATCTTATGAAATGGGAAAGAGCTTGCAGGAAGGTTATGGTGAAGTGCAGGAAATGATAGACATCTGCGATTTTGCGGTAGGGCTTTCACGTCAGTTACATGGCCTGACAATGCACAGCGAGCGGCCCGGCCACAGGATGTATGAGCAATACCATCCTCTCGGGATCGTAGGGGTTATTTCCGCTTTTAATTTCCCGGTAGCGGTATGGAGCTGGAATGCAATGCTGGCATGGATCTGCGGTGATGTTTGTATATGGAAGCCATCTGAAAAAACACCTTTATGCGCAATAGCCTGCCAGCACCTGGCTGCCGCTGTATTTAAAAAGAATGGCGTTCCGGAAGGAGTCAGTTGCCTTGTTATCGGTAATAAAGAAGCAGGGGAATGGATGAGCAATGATAACAGGGTATCTCTCGTATCCGCTACGGGTTCAACACGTATGGGCAGGGCTGTAGGTGCTGCCGTTGGCGCCCGGCTGGGTAGAAGCCTGTTGGAACTTGGCGGCAATAATGCTATTATTATTTCAGAGCATGCAGACCTTAACATCGCATTACCCGGATGTGTGTTTGGCGCAGTAGGCACCGCAGGACAACGCTGCACCAGCACGAGACGCCTCATTATACATGAAAAAGTGTATGATGTTTTCAAGGAAAAACTTATTACGGCTTACAGTCAGCTAAGGATAGGCAATCCGCTGGAAGAAAAATCTCATGTGGGTCCGCTGATAGATAAGGATGCGGTGAATGCTTATCTAAAAGCCATTGAAAAATGCAAAGAAGAAGGCGGCCATTTTATTGTAGAGGGAGGTGTTGTAGAAGGCAGTGAATTTAAAAATGGCTGTTATGTTAAACCCTGCATTGCCGAAGTAAAAAACAATTTTAATATTGTACAGCAGGAAACCTTTGCGCCAATACTTTATATTATTAAATATAACACCTTGGAAGAAGCCATTGAAATGCAGAATGATGTGCCGCAAGGTTTATCTTCTGCGATAATGACCCTGCATATAAGGGAATCGGAAAAATTTTTGTCAGTTGCAGGAAGCGATTGCGGAATAGCTAATGTGAACATCGGAACCAGCGGAGCAGAAATCGGAGGTGCTTTCGGAGGAGAAAAAGAAACCGGCGGAGGCCGGGAAAGCGGCAGTGACGCCTGGAAAGTATATATGCGCCGCCAGACTAATACTATTAACTACAGTAATAAATTACCACTTGCTCAAGGTATCAAATTCGACATTTAATTGGCTGACCTGATAAAATAATCACAATTTCAATTAAAGGTTAAAATTTCCAGTAAATAAAATAGAAATTTGCACGCTTCGTTACATTGTAAATGATAAATTGAAAAATATGAATAAATTTTCAGTGGCGATGGTCACTGCCATTTACCTGTTCTGTTATACTGCTCCGTCGTTTGCCCAGGGCACTTCCATTAGAGAATTACCAAAGGGCTGGCATATGATGGATATGGAAAAGGATGGTTTTTATGGTATCAGCATTGATAAAGCTTATAATTTTTTAAAAGGTAAAAAAAGCAGTACCGTTATTGTAGCGGTAATTGACTCAGGCATAGACACCCTGCACGAAGACTTGAAAGATGTTATCTGGACCAACCCTAAAGAAATTCCGGGTAACGGCATCGACGATGATAACAACGGATATATTGATGATGTACACGGATGGAATTTTATCGGCGGAAAAGATGGAAGGAATGTAAACAATGATTCCGACGAAGCGTCAAGAGTATACCATAAGTTTAAAAAAATATTTGGCGGAAAGGTCATTGATACTACAACTTTCAATGATGAACAAAAAGACCAGTATCATACCTGGCTTAAGGCTAAACTGAAAATTGAGGGTGATGCTTCCCAGGATGGCATAGACCTGATGATTTCGCACCGGATGCTGGAAACATTTGTAAAAAGCGATAGTATCCTGCGTAAATCACTCAATAAGCCAACTTATACGGGTAAGGAACTTGCTACATATGCCCCTTCCGAGGCAAATGAACAAAAAGCAAAAGGAGCAGTGGTTTATATGCTCCAGGTCAATAATATGATGGAATCTACCAATAAAGAATTTATTGATGGTTTTACTGAGTATATTTCAGGTGAACAGAAAAAGAAGGAAGCTTTAAATACGGAACCTGAAAACTATCGCGCCGATATTGTAAAAGATGATGAAACCAATTTCAACGACCGCTTTTATGGCAATAATGATATTATGGCGGGCACACCGCTTCACGGAACCCATGTTTCGGGAATCATTGGTGCTAAAAGAAATAATGGAAAAGGAATGGACGGGATAGCGGATAATGTTCGCATTATGATGATCCGTGCAGTTCCTGATGGTGATGAACATGATAAGGATATCGCCCTGGCTATCCGCTATGCCGTGGACAACGGAGCAAAAGTTATAAATATGAGTTTCGGGAAAGGTTTTTCTCCTGAAAAAAATTGGGTAGACAGTTCTGTGATGTACGCCGAATCAAAAGGAGTTTTGCTGGTATGCGCTGCAGGTAATGATCATGCAGATATTGACACCATTGAGAGCTTTCCAAACCCCACATTCAGGGTATCGAAAACCAGGGCTACCAACTGGATTACCGTCGGTGCAAGCAGCGATCCTCTTGCTGAGCCAATGTTTAAAAGTTATACGGCAACATTCTCCAACTATGGAAAACAGGAAGTGAATGTGTTTTCTCCCGGAATTAAAATTTATTCCACTTTACCCGGCGGTAATGTGTATGGCAATTTGAGTGGCACCAGCATGGCTTCCCCTGTTGTTGTGGGAGTAGCAGCACTGATCATGAGTTACTATCCCAATTTAAGTCCGCAGCAGGTTAAGTTTGCCATTGAAAAATCAGCCACTCCGCTCCCATCAAAAGTTAAAGTACCTCACGGTGAAGAACTAATGGGATCAAACAATGATGATTTGGCATATTTATCAGATCTTTCTACTTCAGGAGGTATTTTAAATGCTTATGGAGCAGTTAAGCTGGCTGCCACTTTAAAACCTGAAGGAAATAAACAGCAACTACCGAAGTCCACTTTAAAAAATAAAAAAGGTTTTTAAGGGCTGAATTAATACACACCCATCGGGTTACCATATGTATTTAAAACTAATAAAAAGCGCCGGAATAATTCCGGCGCTTTTTATTAGTTTTATGAAACTTTTTAAAATGACAACACCAAACATAGTAGCATCAGACTTTGTCAGGAAGTATATCAGTTTATTAAATGAAACCGATGTTCAGGAAGCCTTAACCAAAAACGGCAAAGCATTCCGGAAATTATTAAAAAGCATACCTGATTATAAAATAGATTATGCTTATGCAACAGACAAGTGGACGATAAAAGAAATAGTACAACATATAATTGATTCGGAAAGGGTATTTACTTACCGGGCCATATCTTTTGCAAGAAAGGATGCAGCCCCGCTTCCGGGCTTTGAAGAGAATTACTGGGCTTCCAACGCTCACACAACAACGAGAAATTGGGATGATATGCTGGATGAATTTAAAAGTATTAGAAAAGCAACCAAAC
>CAXSIE010000039.1:19100-19812 GCA_964237295.1 uncultured Flavihumibacter sp.
GCATATAGGCACTGCTGATAATAAGCCTATCAACGTTGCCGCGCTCGGTTTCTTAATTGCCGGTCATGTGCAGCATCATATAAATATGATCAACGAAAGATATTTGTAGCTTAGTTAGCAATCAGGTTATAACAAGCGGCCGCATAACCTCATACCCCAATCCCCATACCCTGATCACTACAGGCTTTTCGCTATAATCTCTGCTATATCCATTACGGCAACTTCATTTTCTTTTTCCCGGCTTTTGATACCGTCTGTAAGCATGGTGTCACAAAAAGGACAAGCTGCGGCAACAATCGCGGCACCTGTATCAATGGCTTCATCACTTCGTTCCGTATTTATTCTCACCCTTCCTTTTTCTTCTTCTTTAAACATCTGGGCACCGCCCGCTCCGCAGCATAATCCGTTTGACCTGCATCGTTTCATTTCAACCAGTTCAGCGTCGAGTGCTTCCAATACCTTCCTGGGCGCTTCATAAATATTATTGGCCCTCCCCAGGTAGCAACTATCATGATAAGTTATTCGCCTGCCTTTAAAATATCCCCCTTCAAGCATTTTTATCTTCCCTTCTTCAATCAATTGTTGCAAAAACTTAGCATGATGAATCACCTCATAATGCCCGCCCAGTTCCGGATACTCATTGCAAAGTGTGTTGAAACAATGAGGACAGGCGGTAACAATTTTTTTTATCCCGTAACCATTTAAAACCTGT
>CAXSIE010000040.1:0-7026 GCA_964237295.1 uncultured Flavihumibacter sp.
ATTTCAGATGCGGCAGCAAGGCAGATGGGATTTATCACTGCGTATGCCCAGGCCGCTCCTGATGAAGATTTTGTAGAAATGGTGAGCAGTATGCTCTCCGGTGGCCCAGGCGGCCCCAGCGGAGGGTATGATGAATATGAACGGTTATTAACACAGGCCGGATCTACTACTTCCACCGGGTATCAAACTATAAAAATTAAAGAAGCGGTAGTAGTCGACTATTTTCAGCGTGTATGGAATATAGATTTCTATGCATTAAGAGCAAAATGTCGCACCGCGTTTGTAAATTATTTGCAATAATCATAACATCATTTCTGCATGAAAAAATTGTCTATATATTTACTTGTGGCCACCGTAATGGCAGCCGGGTGCAAAAAAACTTACGACGATACTATAAATGGCCAGACACCTGATGAGCGAATAGCATCAGCAATGACTGCCTATCAAAAAAAACTGTCTCAGTCGCCCTTCGGTTGGATTTTAGTAGAGACTACAACCGGCACTGCTTTTAACCAGGGGGTTAGCCAGGATGGGCCTGTGTCCTCATTTGCGTACTTTATGCAGTTTAACGACAGCAACAAGGTAACCATGTTTTCTGACTTTGACACCACAATGGCCGCTGTTCCAAAAACATCCGATTTTCGCGTTAAATCATTACAAAGGCCTGCACTTATTTTTGATACGTATAGTTACCTGCACGTACCATGTGATCCGGATCCGAATATTTCAAGAAGTCCTTTCGGTCCCGGATATGGATGGGGAACAGATTTTGAATTTTCTTTTGCTGATAATGTTGATGCTGCCAACCTGGGAGATACGATCCGTCTCACCGGTAATTTAAACAGCGCAGGTGCCGTTCTAATAAAAGCAACAAAAGAACAGCGTGACGCATACTATGCAGGCGCATTAAAAACCAATATTTTAAATTGGGGTAAAATTTTAAATTATTTCAAACGCGTTACAGGGGGTACTACTCAGTTTGAATTAACGCCCGGACTGAGCGGGGCAAAATCGATTGATATTAACTGGCTTGATGCGTCCGGAAGTTTACAATCAGCCAGCACCAGTTTATACTTTACAGCCACTACTGTTAACCTGACTACCCCAACGGTCATTGGCAGCCAAACAATCAGGAACTTTAGTAATCTTGTATGGAATGCAGGCACCTCAACAATTACCGCCTCCATTAACGGCACAGCAGCTGTGACCATTGCAGGCAATGTAGCGCCATTAAAAAATGACGTTAATGCGCCAATGACCTGGTGGAACAAGGCCGCAAACCTTGATGATTATTGGAGTTCTTACACCAATTTCCATGTAAATGGTGTAGATGATGCTTTTAAAATATCAGCATTGCCCGGATATGCCGGTTTTAGTCTTTTCTGGCCAAAGTACGGTACAAGCGGTAATATCAATTATGATCTGGCTGCTCCTATATTTGTAGTAAACGGAAGGCTATCTATTTCTTTCGGCGCTGCTTACAGACCTCCAACTTTTACTACTTCAGGAACGATTATTTTTCCTTTTTTGGTAACATTAGGAACCATACCTGCAAATGTAACTACTGCTTTTACAGCTTTCAGGCAAAAAATTGCAGAACCAACCGGGTTCTACCTAATACTTAAAGAAGATAAAGTTTCTTACGATATGGTAAATGTTTTAGATGCCAAATCATGGATACAGTGGAGTTGGGATTTTTAACCAACATCATAGTTTTAATGTTAACATTCTTCCACATCATTTTCTGGAAAATTCAGCTACCGCCAATTTTTACTACTATTAGGTTAATCATCAAACCATGTTAAAATTCGCTATCAGCATTTAGCTGTTAGATGTCTAGCGTCATTTTGATACTCACGACTGACAGCAAACAGGTACTCTTGCAGGTACTTTATTTGCATACCACAAAATAAACTATGGCATGCATTTAAAATCAAATCTCATATTTAGTCTGGTAATCGTGGTGGCTTACAGTTGTAACTCCAATCAATCAAAAAAAGCAGCAAATACCACCCCGGCGGATATTGTAACCACAACTACCAAAGATACTGTTCAGTTGCCTGAACCTTATGCTACTAAATCTACGGTAAACTACAGTAATGTTAAAGAATGGCCACAAAGTAAAACTCCTGTTGCGCCTGCTGGTTTTGCCGTTTCAAAGTTTGCAGACACTTTAAAAAACCCACGCTGGATATATATAGGTTCTAACGGAGATATTTTTGTGGCTGAATCCTCCACTGAAAAGGGTGGAATTAAAAGTGCTGTTAAAAATGCTGTAAGCGGTAAATCGAAATCCCAAAATTCTGAGGCAAGCGCAAATCGCATTACTCTTTTCAGGGATACTGACCATAATGGTATTCCTGAAACAAGGAACGTATTTCTTACAGGTCTTAATCAGCCATTCGGCATGTTAATACTGAATAACTCGTTCTATGTTGCAAATACCGACGGGCTTATGCAGTTTCCATACAAAGAAGGACAAACCAGCATTACTGACAAGGGGAAAAAAATACTCGAACTTCCCGCAGGAGGTTATAACAATCACTGGACGAGAAACCTGCTCGCAAGCAAGGACGGTAAAAAAATATTTATTACCGTAGGCTCCGGAAGCAATGTGGCTGAGCATGGTATGGCCAACGAAGTAAGGCGGGCTAATATCCTGGAAATAAATCCCGACGGAACCGGCGAAAAAATTTATGCCAGTGGAATACGGAATCCTATCGGACTTGAATACGCTCCCGGCACCAATGTATTATGGGTGGCTGTAAATGAACGTGACGAACTGGGCGACGAGTTGGTGCCTGATTATCTTACAGGCGTGAAAGAAGGAGGCTTTTACGGTTGGCCTTATGCCTACTTCGGTACCCATGAGGATCCAAGATTAAAAGGCCAGGCCCCCGATCTTGTTAAAAAAACAATTGTACCCGATGTTTCGCTGGGCGCTCATACAGCCTCGCTGGGACTTGCATTTGATGAAAAAAATAAATTTCCGAGTAAATATAACGGCGGCGCTTTCATCGGACAGCATGGTTCCTGGAACCGTTCTCAGCTATCAGGATATAAAGTAGTATTTGTTCCATTTAAAAATGGCAAGCCTTCCGGACCAATGGAAGATTTTTTAACCGGGTTTATTACCGGCCAGGATAAAGATGTTTATGGCAGACCGGTAGGAGTTGCTTTTGCTCAGGATGGTTCATTACTGGTTGCCGATGATGCGGGCAATACGATATGGCGTGTAAGTGTGGCGAAGTAACTATTTTCAGCTATCAGCCGTCGATAGGTTCAGAAAATAAACCGATACGTTTTCTCCTGAAGGCTGATAGCTGATAATTTAAACAACACTAATTATAAAACTGATTTATGAGTTCAGCATTTGTTAGAGAAAGCGAAGAACAATGGTTGCACGAAGTGATGCCTACAATCAATGCCTTGATTGTTTATCTTTCAAGAGAGAATAATAATATCAGGGTTAATGAACTTAAGCATTATGTTGATCCGGTAACAAACCGGGAAGTGAGTGAAATGAGCAACGGTTTAACTTATACTAAAGATGAGAAAGGGCAATGGTTCCTCGTTTAATCTTATATCTTTCCATGATCTTTTACAGTTCCTTCAGCACACAAACACTACCTCAACTTCTTCAAAGACACTAATCCCTTTACCAGTTTCTTCCATTGTGAAGAAGAAAAACCTAACATAGCCGACAAAGCTGTAAATGCATTTCTAATTGTATCCAAAGCATTTTCCTGTTTTACATTAACAAGCTCATTCCTTCCATGTACTTCTGCCGATACAACATTCTTATCTCGCTTTACAAGAAAAGTACTGGTAGCATCTTCTTTAAAAAAATGAGCTGTGTTGTTATCTTTATCATTTGGATTTTGAGCAGGTCGAACTTTCATAACCAGCTCTTCGGAATTCGGATCAGCATTATCTTCTTCAATGGATTCCACCCTTACCCAGTCATATCCATGACCCGTTTCAGAGCCTGGTCCGGGCACATCTATTTTCAGGTAGTTGCCTACTTTGGCCAATCCCTTTATTTCTTTACCCGTACTATCCGCTAAATGAAATTTGCCGGTTACCAAACCGCAAAGTTTGTCCCAGTTAGCTACATCAAGCAGCCGGTCCTTAGCCATGTCGAATAATTCTTTGGCCTCATCATCCGTTTTCATGATAACTGAATGAGAGGTATCGGATTTAGAACCTTTTTCCTGTTGGGGAACAAGCTTCTCTGAAGGTTTCGTATTACTCATAAAATAAATTTAATGCTCCAGCTTCAACATTTCTTTTGCGTACCTTTTTCCCAATTCTCTTGCGGATTTCGTATCAAAATGCGTTTGATCGCCCTTATCCGTCAGGCCTTTTGCGCTCACTACTGCAGTCATAGGAACGAGTGCCGGCAGGCTATCAATTATATTATTTATCAGTATACCTGTTTTAAAATAACCGATTTCGCCGGCAACAAAGGGAAGCCCGGGTATATTCAGGTCGTAACGGAAACGTTCAATCAACTCTTTGAATTTACTCATATAAACAGTTGCATCAGCCGGGTTATTATCACTCTCACCCTGATGCCAGATGATTCCTTTTAATACGCCCTGCTTCATAGCTATTTTTGTTCTGGTAATAGCATCATCATAAGGACGAAAAGGTTTAAGATAAACAGAATCGGGAGACCATACCCGTATAGGTGATCCACCAACCGCACAGGGGATTAAACCAATCTTAATTTTTTTATTGCTGCCTAATATTTCTTTAGCAAAACTAATAGCAGGACCAACACCCACAACATCCGGTTTATCATAATGAACAGGGTCCGTTGCAGGCACCCACTTGTTATTTTTATCAAGCATTAATATCTGAGGATTGATAGTTTTGCTTTCTTCATCCAGCGGCCCGCGTCCTGCCATGTTCGATTGCCCCGCCAGCATGTACAGATGAAAATCCGGATCAGGCTTTTGATTGTTCTGCGCCCGTAATGTAACTCCGGCTGATATTAATAAAGACAGTATTAATAATTTCATAAGTATTTATTTAACCAATAACATATCAGATTAACAAGTCCACGTTAAACAAAATTTTAATACCGCACTACACACTAAAAATTACTCGAATCTTATTGTTAAATTTTACAAAATTTCAACCTTTTATAGACTGCATTTTCAAACCCCGAAGGGGTAACAGGATTATAGTAATGAAATAATGTTTGACTAAAACCCTGAAGGGGTGACATTATTCTTCAAGTTATTAACCCGCTATGCCACCCCTTCGGGGTTCGCCTTTTGCGTTTATCATTTGCTATAATCATGTCACCCCTTCGGGGTTTTAAAATATATCGCATGACACAATTCATACCCCATACCTCATGCCATACTACTTCCTCACCCCGATCATATTAGTAAGCCTCCCTATCCCTTCGATATCGATGTTCACTTCGTCATTTTCATGCAGGGTAAAATCATTGGATGGCACCACGCAGGTTCCGGTCATTAAAAAACATCCATAGTTGAAATCAAATTCAAGGTACAGCCAGCGTACCAACTCTGTAAGGGAACGTTTCATCCTGTTTATAGAAGTGCCCTCATCAAATAATGTTTCATCGTTCCTGATGATATTCATTCTTATAGTTGTATCAGCCGGTATCGGTGCATCAGGTATGTATAAGCAAGGACCAAGAGCCGCACTTCCCTCATACATTTTAGCCTGCGGTAAATACAAAGGATTTTCTCCCTCTATACTTCTTGAGCTCATATCGTTACCGATTGTATACGCCTGGATACTTCCTGCAGAGTTAATATATAATGCAAGTTCGGGTTCAGGAACGTTCCAGGTAGAATCTTTACGTATGGTAACTTTCTGCTTATGTCCTGCAACGCGGTGTGGCAGCGACTTAAAAAATAATTCGGGTCTTTCCGCTTCATATACCCTGGAATAACAATCGGCGGCGCCGGAATCTTCCGACTCTTCCATACGCGCATCACGGCTACGCAGGTATGTTACACCAGCAGCCCACACTTCCTGGTTGCCTATGGGAGGCAGGATATAATTTTCAAGCATCTCACCGTATTGCCCATCTGTAATAACAGTTGATTTATTGATAACATCAATCAGGTGCTGGTACAGATTTTCCTGGTTGATGATATGATCCCAATCACCTTCGATAATAAATGATGTATCGTTATGCCTGGCAACATTTCCTTTAGATGTTTTATATAAATGCATGCGATCCGGTTTTATGTATTATTTTTTTATAGCATCCAGGTCTACACCCAATAATTTTTTAGCCAATTCTTTCAAAATACTATAATCGCCCTGAAAATGACAGGTTGTTTGCGAGTAAGAACCTGTTTGTCCTTTTTTCAAAGATAATGCCGCTGAAGAAGATTCAATTTCAAAAAACGGCCCCATTTGTGTTCCGTCTGTCAAAGGCCCGTCGTTATAAGAATTGATTACATCACCCTTATAAGGTTCTTTTTGAATCTCCCACTTGCCGTTTACGTAAGAGCCGTTTTTATCTACCGATGGAAGCAGTATGGTTAATACGTTCTTTTCAAAATCAAAACCTGCGGCCATTGGTTTTGCAATAAGCGGCGATAAACCGATCTTGCTCCTGAACTTGCCATCGCACACAAAATAAAGCAAACTATCGGCTACCCGTAAACGCTCCGGAGGGATCTGGCCGAAATAATTATCTGTAATGTAATCGCGGGCGTGCGGAATGGAATTAAATGGAATGATAACCATTGTTTTCGGACTTGGTGTAAACATTCCGAGCAACCATATAGATAACAATCCTTTTTCCTTTGTCCAATCCTGTTCCCCTGTATTGGTTATATTATTGGTTGTTTCAAAACCTACAAAATTAATACTGCCGGGAATATCCAGGTGCAGTTTACCGCCTAATTGTTCTTTCGTAAGCAGGCTTACCTTTCTTTCTATATTGATACTGAAATTAGTACCACTGTAATTAGTAAATTTTGCTTTCTTTAAAAAGGTGGCTGAAGATCTATCCGACTGGGTAAC
>CAXSIE010000040.1:7037-19532 GCA_964237295.1 uncultured Flavihumibacter sp.
AATAAAAGAAGGTACCTGCCATTGGGCGAAATTAAAGCTATCCTTACCTTTAAAATAAATGGAATACTGTCCACCTTCGGGTCCTAACCACAACCGTTCCTCTCCTCCAACAGGGTTAAATTGTTTTTTCTTTTCTTTTGACCCGATAAGGCTATAATTCAACCAGCCAAAGCTGGTACCTGAATCTCCCGTTGCAGTACTGGTCATTACCCTACCCTGGTAATCTGCGGAGAGCAAAACTTTTGCTTTTCCCCCAGGATCAGTTAATTCCAAAACTTTTTCCGTATTGTTCTTCAGGAATCCGGCATCATAGCCATAACTTCCTTTCGTTATTATTGTCAAGCTATCTGCTGTTTTTATTGTTGTATTTTCCGGAGACAAATCACTGCAAGAAAATAATCCTGCAACTATGCCAAAGGCAAAATATTTTTTCAATTTCAACCCTGTATTCATATAGTTAGCTTATAAGCAATTGATAAGGAAATGGCCGGTTCCCGGCTTTTACCGATTATTATATGAAGTATGAACTTAATGCGCAATATGCTTAATTAATACCTCACATGTAACCGCCCATCAATATAATTGATAATTAACAATTAACAATTATTCTTTCTTCTGTTTATACTTTTTAGTACAAATAACTTGTAAATTTGCCGATGCCTAATAAAATGATAAAAAGGAACTGTTATGAATGAAGTACTTAGTACTATAGAACAAACTGTTTTAAGTGATTATAAATACGGTTTTGTTACGGATATAGCTGCCGATGAAGCACCAAAGGGATTGAACGAGAACATTATACGATTCATTTCCAATAAAAAAAATGAGCCGCAATGGATGCTGGATTACCGGCTGAAAGCCTACAGCCACTGGCTTAAAATGGAAGAACCCAAATGGCCCAATGTACACTACCCGCCTATTGACTACCAGGATATTATTTATTACTCAGCGCCTAAGCAAAAGGTAAGTCTTAACAGCATGGATGAAATTGATCCGGAGCTGAGAAAAACTTTCGACAGGTTAGGCATATCCCTTAATGAGCAAAAGCGTCTTTCAGGGGTTGCCATGGATGCGGTTATTGACAGTGTTTCCATAGCCACTACCTTTAAAGACCAGCTTGCCGAGCTGGGAATTATTTTTTGCTCCATCACCGAAGCCGTACAAAAACACCCGGATCTTGTAAAACAATACATGGGTTCCGTGGTTCCATATACCGATAATTATTTTGCCGCCCTCAACGCCGCGGTTTTTACAGACGGTTCTTTCTGTTACATTCCCAAGGGTGTTCGCAGCCCTATGGAACTTTCTACTTATTTCCGCATAAATGCTGAAAACACCGGCCAGTTTGAACGCACATTGATTGTTGCCGATGAAGGAAGTTATGTCAGCTACCTGGAAGGATGTACTGCTCCCATGAGGGATAAAAACCAGTTGCATGCCGCTGTTGTAGAACTGGTGGCACATGAAAGGGCGGAGATTAAGTATTCTACTGTTCAAAACTGGTATCCCGGCGATAAACAGGGCCGCGGCGGTATTTACAATTATGTTACCAAACGCGGTATCTGCTCCGGCGCGCATTCTAAAATTTCCTGGACGCAGGTTGAAACCGGTTCTGCCATCACCTGGAAATATCCAAGTGTAATTTTAAAAGGTGATTATTCCGTAGGAGAATTTTATTCAGTAGCCGTTACCAACAACCACCAGCAGGCCGATACCGGTACCAAGATGATACATATTGGCAAAAACACCAAGAGCCGTATTGTTTCAAAAGGCATTTCAGCAGGTGTCAGCAACAACAGTTACCGGGGACTGGTTCAGGTAAACAGAAAATCTGAAAATGCCCGCAACTCTACACAATGCGATTCGTTGCTGCTGGGCGATAAATGCGGAGCACATACTTTTCCTTACATAGAAGTAAAAAATAAGACCGCCATTGTAGAGCATGAAGCCACCACTTCAAAAATAGGCGAAGACCAGATATTCTATTGCAACCAGAGAGGTATTGACACGGAGACTGCGGTAGCGCTTATCATAAATGGATTTGCCAAAGAAGTGCTCAACCAGCTACCCATGGAATTTGCTGTAGAAGCTCAGAAATTGCTGGCTATAAGTCTGGAAGGCAGTGTGGGCTAATGGCTCAGATCGAAACAAGCATACGCTTTTTAAGGTCTTATACTTTCTAATAATCGCCGATGCTTGTGAAATAGCGGAAGCTTTTAAATATCAAAAACAATATCATGTTAAAAATTCAAAATTTAAGGGCCGGAATCGAAGGACGGGAAATATTAAAAGGCATTAACCTTGAAATAAAAGCCGGCGAGGTTCATGCTATAATGGGGCCCAACGGTTCAGGTAAGAGTACGCTTGCATCCGTATTAGCGGGAAGGGAAACTTATGAAGTACTGGGCGGCGCGGTTGATTACCTGGGAAAAGATTTACTGGAACTTTCGGCTGAAGACAGGGCGAAGGAAGGATTGTTTCTCGCTTTTCAGTACCCGGTAGAAATTCCCGGGTTAAGTACTACCAATTTTATAAAAACTGCGGTTAATGAAGCACGCAAGTACCGTGGTGAAGATCCACTGGATGCGCTTGCTTTTTTAAAGCTTATGAAAGAAAAAATGGCGCTGGTAAATATTGATCAGTCTTTGCTGAGCCGTTCGCTTAATGAAGGATTCTCCGGTGGGGAGAAAAAGCGCAATGAAGTTTTTCAGATGGCGATGCTTCAACCCAGGCTTGCCATAATGGATGAAACTGATTCGGGTCTTGACATTGATGCCATAAGGATCGTTTCTAATGGTATTAATAAATTACGTAATAAAGATAATGCGGTGTTGCTGGTAACTCACTACCAGCGCTTGCTTGATTATATTGTTCCTGACTTTGTTCATGTGTTATATAACGGGCGTATTGTAAAATCCGGTCCTAAAGAACTGGCGCTGGAGCTGGAAGAAAGAGGATACGATTTCATCAAACATGAGATGGCTCAGTTTGAAGGAGCGTTATGAGGCAGCTATCAGATAACTGCATTGAATATTAACCAAACAAAATGAATACTACCACTTACTTCAAAGAATATTTTGATCGTTTACAGTTAACAGATACGAACAGCGGTTTTTCCAATTTCAGGCAAAATGCTTTTAATAACTTTAACAGGATGGGCATTCCTACTCAAAAGCAGGAAGCGTGGAAATATACACGCATCAGTAAGCTGTTTGAAAAAGAATACCAGCTTTCGATCATTCCTGAAACCACTTCTATTACGGCTGCTGAGGTTGATGCTGCCCGTATGCCGGGTCATGGGCAGGCCAATGAATTATTTTTTATAAATGGAATTTTCTCGTTGTCCTTATCCGTTCTGCGCTCTCCGCAATTGGTTGTTCAACCATTGGAAGAAGCTGCCGGTAACGAATACCAGCATATTGTTAAAGAGCACCTGGGCCATAGTGCAGATTATATAAAAGATGGCATCAATGCACTGAACACCGCATTTGTACACGGAGCTGTTTTTATTCATGTAAAAAGAAGTCAGGTAACGGAACATCCCGTGTACATATATCATTTGTGCGACGCCCGTTTCGGCAATAGTTTTTCGCAACCAAGGAGCCTTGTTCATGTTAGTGAAAATGCATCGATTGAGATAGCCGAAACTTTTGTTACCATCGGCGGAGAAGGAAGTTTTACCAACCAGGTTATTGAGATTGTAGCTGAAAAAGATGCAAGGGTTAATTACTATAAAATACAAAACGATTCCGCTGCAAGCAGCCAGGTAAGCACCACGCATATCAGGCATATTGGTAAAAGCTTTACTAATACGGTTGTTATTTCGCTGGGGGGAAACATCATTCGTAATAACCTGAATATAGTGTTTGATGCGGACCACTGCGAATCTCATTTGTATGGCCTGTATTGTTTGAATGGCCATACCCATATTGATAACCATACTATAGTTGATAACGTTCAACCTCATTGTTTAAGCAATACTTTGTATAAAGGAATTGTAGATGATGTTGCTACAGGGATCTTTAACGGAAAGATTTTTGTTCGTAAGGATGCGCAGAAAACAAATGCCTATCAATCCAATAAAAACATCCTGCTCTCAGAAGGAGCTTCCGTTAACACCAAACCCCAACTGGAAATTTTTGCGGATGACGTTAAATGCTCGCATGGATGTACGGTAGGCAGTCTTGACGATGAAGCCCTGTTCTACCTGCGTTCGAGAGGTATTGATAAAGACAAGGCAAGGTCGTTATTACTACATGCTTTTGCAAAAGATATTCTTGAAAATATTAAGTCTGAACCTATCCGTTCATTTGTAAATAAACTTGTTTCAGACCGTTTACAAATAGATATTTTATGATGCAAACCGCTACCATATCCAGAGATCTTGATGTTTATGCCATAAGGGAACAATTTCCCATTCTTGAAAGTAAGATAAAAGGCAATCCCCTGGTGTATCTTGATAATGCGGCAACAACACAGAAACCGCAGGTGGTACTTGATGCGCTGATGCATTATTACACGCATCAGAATGCCAACATCCATCGCGGCATACATACACTTGCCGAAGAAGCCACAGCAGCGTTTGAAGATACCCGTAATGCCGTACAAAAGTTTATCAATGCAGGATCAAGAGAAGAAATCATCTTTACACGTGGCGCTACGGAAGGCATCAACCTTGTGGCTTATACCTGGGGAAGAAAGAATATAAAAGCCGGCGATGAAATAATAATTTCCACCATGGAACATCATTCCAACATCGTTCCCTGGCAGCTATTATCTGAAGAAAAAGGCGCTGTTCTAAAATTCATCCCTATTACCGATAATGGCGAACTGCGGTTGGATGAATATGAGAAATTACTGAGTAATAAAACGAAGCTGGTTTCGATAGTACATGTTTCCAACGCGTTGGGAACCGTTAACCCGGTGAAGAAAATAATTGATGCGGCGCACCAGGCAGGTGCAGTGGTTTTGGTAGACGGCGCACAGTCAACCGTTCATCTTGATATAGATGTGCAGGATATGAACTGTGATTTTTTTGTACTTTCTTCACACAAGCTATATGGCCCTACAGGAACAGGTGTGCTCTATGGCAGGAAACAGTTGCTGGAAGCAATGCCTCCTTTCCAGGGTGGCGGTGAGATGATAAAAGAAGTGTCTTTTAACAAGACAACCTACGCTGACCTTCCTTATAAATTTGAGGCGGGTACTCCTAACATTGCAGATACCATTGCATTTAAAGCAGCCATTGATTTTATAACCGGTATCGGCAAAAAAGAGATCAGGAAACATGAAGAATCGCTGCTGGCTTATGCTACGGCTCAATTGGAACAATTGCCCGGACTAACCATCATTGGCAAAGCAAAAGAAAAGATAAGCGTGGTATCTTTCGTAATAGAAAATATTCACTCGCAGGACATCGGCATTTTACTGGATAACAGGGGTATTGCCGTTAGAACCGGGCACCATTGTACCCAGCCTTTAATGAACAGGTTTTGTATCGCCGGCACTACGCGCGCTTCCTTTGCAATGTATAACACAATGGAAGAGGTAGATGCATTGGTGTACGGATTACAAAAAACAATTAAAATTCTATCCAATTAATGAGCGAACTACATTCTATACCGGATACTGAAAATGAAATCATCGAAGAGTTTGCTCTTTTTGATTCATGGGATGATAAGTATGAATATATTATAGACCTCGGCAAAAAATTACCGGCACTGGAAGCGCAACATAAACTGGATTTGAACAGGGTTCGCGGCTGCCAGTCAACTGTATGGCTGGTTTCAGATTTTCGCGATAACAACATTTATTTTAAGGCTGACAGCGATTCTGTGATCGTAAAAGGTTTGATCAGCATGCTGATACGGGTGTTGTCAGGACATACTACGGATGAAATTCTTGAAGCAAAACTTGATTTCATCAACAAGATCGGCATGAATACGCATCTTGCGCAAACCCGTTCCAACGGCCTGTTGTCTATGGTTAAACAAATGAAAAATTTTGCGCTGGCTTATAAATTAAAAAACGCAACTCCGGCATAATGAATACGGAAGAACTTAAACAAAAAGTGATAGACTGCCTTCAGACAATCTTTGATCCGGAGATACCGGTGAGCATTTATGCGTTAGGACTTATCTATGAAATAGATATCCTGCCGCTTAACAATGTTCAGATCGTAATGACATTAACCGCGCCGGGTTGCCCCTCAGCACAGGATATTCCGATTGAGGTAGACCAGAAAGTAAGGATGATTGAAGGTGTTAACGACGTGCATGTTTCTGTAACCTGGACGCCGGCCTGGGACAAAAGCATGATGTCTGAAGAGGCACAGTTGGAACTTGGATATATGTAATTCATTCTGAACCACAGAGGCAGGGGAGGCACGGAGGAACACAGTGCTTCTTTGTTCCACCCTGTCTCCGTGGTTCAATAAAATCTTAAATAAAAAACATAAAACAATGGCACAAATAAGTTTAAATAGCCTTATGGGCACATCGGGACCCAGCTATCCTGAAGCAGTAGTAGCACCGTTCCGTGAAGAACTGGTACAGACAGGCTTTGAGCAATTGATGACACCCACTGAAGTAGACAGCGCATTAAACCGCCAGGATGATAAAGTGGTATTGGTAATACTTAATTCGGTTTGCGGATGTTCCGCCCGTGTAGGAAGGCCCGGTGCTATTTTATCGTTGCTCAATAAGGTGGTTCCCGATTCGCTGGTTACCCTCTTTGCAGGTATGGAAAAAGAAGCAGTGGCACATTTCAGAACAAAATATTTAACCGGACTCACTCCCTCTTCTCCTAACATTGCGATTTTTAAAAATGGTCAATTGGTTCATATACTGCACCGGTACCAGATAGAAAGAATGGAAGCCGGTGAAATTGCCGATGACCTGGCCACTGTATATAATGCAGTTTGTACCAGTAAACAAACTGCCGACGCTGCAGAAAACCTTCGGCAGATTCTTATTGAAAAATACCAGGCAGTTCCGGAGCAGTTATCCACCGATTAAACCTAAGCTATGAAAATTACCGCCCAGGAAGAATATGGTTTGCGTATATTATTACGTATTGGCCGCTCCCTGAATCAGGAGGGAATGAGCATTCCACAATTAAGTGAGGCGGAGGGCTTGAGCAATGCGTATGTAGCAAAGCTTACACGCATTCTCAGGCAGCAGGGATTTATTAATAGTACTCCCGGCTACAAGGGCGGATATGTTTTAGCAAAACCACCTAAAGAAATTAACATCAACAAAGTATTAAAAGCTTTGGGCGGTGCACTTTTCAGTGATGAATTTTGCGGCACTCATTCAGGCACTTCCAGAATTTGCACTAATTCTGTTGAGTGCTCCGCAAGATCGTTATGGCAAATGATTCAATTTACGGTTGACAGGCTGCTTGACCAGGTTACACTGTACGACCTGATAAGTTCTGAAACCCAGTCAGGAAAAATTCTTGAGCAGATTGTAGATGAGTATATCAATAAGATGAGAAAAAAGAGCGTGGTGGTGGACATTATTAATTAGCGGTATAAAAATTTTATAACCACGGAGAACAGCCCAGAGGAAAAGAAGAGGTTACATAGAGAAGCTTCCTCTGCGTAACCTCTTCTTCTCCTCTGGCCTTACTCTGTGGTTAAAAAAAAACAAGTTCCAAATATCTTAAAGGTAATTCAGCCACCAGTTATGATGATTCAGCTTATAATTGTTAAACCATTTACACGGAAGATATAATATTGCAACAACACTTAACCAGATAATATATACCACCACTAAACCATAGCCGAAATTAACAGGCCTGAATAAAAACGGAACAGTAGGATCGGCTATCTGTGATGCATTGTGACCTGAAATAAAAAATACTATCGCCAGCAGGCTGTGCAAAATATAAAAATGAAGGATATAATAAAAGAAAGGAACACGGCCATAAACTGAGACTATTTTCGTCCAGCTAGCCTGTATATTCTCAAGCAAAGCAAGAAGGATCAAGGCAGGACCCAGCGTCATAGCGGTGTATTGCAAGGAAGGAGGATACTTGCTGGTGTTCAAAAAAGATAAGAATGCATTCTTAGCACTGCTGAACGCCCCCGGATCTCCATAGCCTTTCAAAAAACGAAGTACCATAAAAAGTAACACCAGCGATGAACCGGTAATTAATAACAACCGTTTTCTTTTTTCAGGTAGAAAATCTTTTTTAAACCAGGCGCCCATGCAATATCCTAATAACATGATTCCGGTCCATGGCAGAACGGCATAAAAAGCACCCACAAAATGACTTCCGTCAAGGGGATACACCGCCCCTCTTGAAGTTACTAAAACTGACCATGCAATTGCAGCGGTTCCTTTTGCCGGAAGAGAAGCATAATCTATAGCATTATGACCGGCAAATAAGATGATACCTGTTATCAACACTGTATAAAAAGAAACCTTTCTTAGCAGTCCGAGTATCACCATACTTATGCCTATCGCCCAGATCACCTGTAGAATTATGAAATTGAAAAACGGATTGAAAGTCAATCCCAGAGTTACCAGCGTCACTTCCACGACAATCAGCCAACATCCTCTTTTAATCAGGAAGAGACTGGCCTCCTGATTGGTTTTCTTTTGTGATGAAAGATAGGCAGACACTCCGGATAACATAACAAAAACAGGTGCGCAAAAATGTGTAATCCAGCGGGTAAAGAATACAGCAACGGTAGTGGTGCCCGGATCTAAAGGATCAGCAATCATAGCTGTGCTGTGAAAAAATTCTCTTGTATGATCCAGCGCCATGATGATCATTACAATGCCGCGCAGGATGTCAATGCTGGCCACCCGGTAAGAGGTTGATGAAGGCATATAATGAGTTGTGATTTCTTATATTAGATCAAACGTTTTAATTTGCCACAAAGGCACGGAGGCACAAAGAGACAC
Source organism: uncultured Flavihumibacter sp. (assembly GCA_964237295.1). Lineage (GTDB taxonomy): Bacteria > Bacteroidota > Bacteroidia > Chitinophagales > Chitinophagaceae > JADCRZ01. The sequence goes on from CAXSIE010000040.1 coordinate 15,953, forward strand.
TAAGAAATTTCTCAGTGCTTCTTCGCGTCTTTGCGGCCTGGGAAATTCTTATTTTTTACGCTTACGCAGTTCAGTAACAGGAATATCCAGCTGCCTGCCAATAGGCTTGCTTCCCCGATAAGTTATCACCTTAAGCATAGAAGCTTCTTTAGGAATTGATAAAACGCCGGTATACTTCGGATAAAAATTATCGGGGTTTGAATTATCGAAACTATAGAAAATATCGAGTCCCTCGATTTCTGTAGAGAGTACTACCTGCATCGAATCTTTACTGTCTTTCTTAACGGCAACGATGGGATCAAACATCGACCTGGCGAATTTAACCTGGCGTACCTCCATCCTGTCAAAATTCGCTTCCACCCTTTTTGCAAAACTATTCCAGTTCTTTTTTTCCTTTGGTGTCCATAAGCATTCAGCAATGGCAAGGCTGCGAGGCCATAACATGTATTCCATATGACGTGTGTTATAAACCTGCTCGGTCCATAAATTTCCCTGTCCGCCTTTGATAAATTTAGCGTCCACACCATCGGGAACGGGTTCAAAAGAATAGGCGGTATTCAGTCGCAGCGTTGCATAAACGGGAGGCTCCATCAGGGCATCTCCCTGCATATAATCCAGGTACACAAATGTTGTAGGGCTCATCACTACTTCGTGCCCCAGCTTGGCTGCTTCTACACCCCCTTTTATTCCGCGCCAGCTCATCACGGCTGCATTGGGAGCAAGACCACCTTCCAGGATCTCATCCCACCCGATGACCTTTTTTCCTTTTGAGGCCACGATCTTTTCTACACGCTTTTCAAAATAGCTTTGCACCTCTTCCATATTTTTCAGTTTTTCCTTCTGCATCAACTGTTTTACGGCAGTGCTTTTCTCCCAGAAATTTTTAGCGCACTCATCACCACCAACATGTATGTATTCAAAGGGAAACAGGCTGGCAAGCTCCGTAAACATTTTATCTAAAAATGTATATACTTTTTCATTAGCCGGACAAAGCGTATTATCAACAAGCGCTTTAATACCATCAGAAGTCCAGTCCATAATCTTTTCACCTGACCGTACCCGGTAATTTTCAGCACCCGGTGTACAAGAGAGTTCCGGATAAGAAGCTATAGCAGCAAGACTATGGCCTGGAATATCTACTTCCGGCAATATGTTTACATACTTTTCTTTGGCATAACGCACCAGTTCCCGGATATCGTCCTGCGTGTAAAAGCCGCCATAATCACGGGGCTCATCGGAAGAGGGCGCAGCAAAATCGCCGAATGTGCCGGTTCTGCGAACACTCCAGGCACCTGTTTCCGTAAGCTTGGGGAGGCTCTTGATTTCAACACGCCAGCCTTCGTCATCGGTCAGGTGCATATGAAGCAGGTTGTATTTGTATTTCACCATTTCATCTATAAAATTCTTTACATCCTGTTTGGTAAAAAAATGGCGCGACACATCAAACATCAATCCCCTCCAGCCAAATCTAGGGTAATCTGTTATCATAATACAAGGAGCTACCCAACTGGTATTGTTAACAGGAGTCTTAGAATAAATTTCTTTTGGAAATAATTGAAGAAAAGTCTGCACGGCATAAAATAATCCTGCCGGCCTGTTAGCTTTCATGATTACATTTTTGGAAGTTACTTCTAAAGTGTATCCCTCCTCACCGATGCTTTTATCTGCACTGGCGTTTAATAACAACCTGATAGTATTGTCGGCATTCGCCTGTGCACTCGAAGAAAACCTTGATCCTGTTGGTATGGACAATTGTTTTGATAAGGAATCACCGATCTTTTTCACCGCTGCATCGTTGCCTGTTTCAATAATAACACTTGCCGGCAGCGTAAACTGACCGCTGTTTTTAACTACAGAAACCGGCTCGGGAATGATGCTTATCTCCTGTGGCATCGATTGAGCATAATTCATGGAATATATACATTGAAATAAAATAATAATAAAAAATTTTTTCATAAGCCGGGGAATGTTTGTAAGATTAATGAGGTTGAAATTAATGAAAATAAAGCTATCAGCCGTCAGCTATTGCTGTAAGCAACGGCTGATAGCTGAGGTTGATAAAACGCGGGATAACATTTCTTTTGCAATTTTTAAAAACCATGAGCTAATCACTTCATATATGCTTTTGAAATATTCAAACTCAATTCTCAGAATTGTTATCTAACAAAACATAGTTCCGTATATTTAGAATTATCAAAAGAAAATCATGAAACAAACGCTGCTTATACTATTATCAGCATTAACCAGTTTACAAATTTTTGCACAGGCTACCGGTAAAACAGCTATCAGCAATAAAGCTGATGCCCTTGAAGCAAAAATCATTGCATGGCGGAGGGACTTCCATGAACACCCTGAATTAGGGAACCACGAAGTGAGAACCTCCGGAATAATCGCCAAACACCTTCAATCACTTGGCTTTGAAGTTAAAACCGGCATTGCTACAACCGGTGTGGTGGGTATACTTAAAGGCGGCAAGCCGGGTCCGGTAGTAGCTTTGCGTGCGGATATGGACGGGTTGCCTGTTGTTGAACGCACTCCGGTTCCGTTTGCATCAAAAGTTACCACTACCTATAACGGACAGGAAGTAGGTGTGATGCATGCATGCGGTCATGATACCCATATGGCTATTCTGATGGGTGTGGCAGAAATTCTTTCCACTATGAAGAAAGAACTGAGCGGCACCGTTGTGTTTATTTTTCAACCGGCTGAAGAAGGTGTTCCTGCCGGTGAAAAAGGCGGTGCGGAAGAAATGGTGAAGGAAGGCGTTCTTGACAATCCAAAAGTTGAAGTAATATTCGGATTGCATATCAACTCGCAAACTGAAGTGGGAACGATCGTTTATCGTCCGGGTGGAACAATGGCTGCTGTTAACGATATGCAGATCATAGTAAAAGGAAGGTCTGCTCATGGTGCATACCCGTGGTCGAGTGTTGATCCCGTTGTAGTGTCTGCCCAAATTATCAATGCTCTGCAAACCATTGTCAGCCGCAATTTAGACGTCACCCAGAATCCGGGTGTGGTTACCATCGGCGCCATCAAAGGCGGTAATCGCTCTAATATTATTCCTGAATCTGTAGAAATGCTGGGTACCATCCGCGCCCTGAGCAAAACTGATGAAGAAATGATTATTCAAAGAGTAAAAATGGTAGCCACTAAAACGGCAGAGGCAGCAGGCGCGGTTGCTGAAGTAAAAATTCCTTACAGCAATCATAATCCCGTAACATTCAACGACTCTGCCCTTACTGAAAAAATGCTGCCCTCTTTACAGGCAAGCGCGGGCGCCTCACATGTATTATTAAAGCCGCCGGTAACAGGTGCGGAAGATTTTAGTTTTTATCAGGAAAAAGTACCAGGACTGTTTTTCTTTCTGGGTGGAATGCCAAAAGGCGGAGACAAACTAAAAGCACCTTCACATCATACCCCTGATTTTTTCATTGATGAAAGCGGGCTTACGCTTGGCGTGAAAGCGCTTTGTAACCTTACACTGGATTATATGGCTGGTGGTGGTAACGCGTTGAAAGCGTCTAAAAAAGGTTTTTAAGCGTATTTTTTGAACCACAGAGTGGAAGCCGGAGTTAAG
>CAXSIE010000041.1:0-4517 GCA_964237295.1 uncultured Flavihumibacter sp.
ACTTTCTATAACGTTAACACCTGCAATTCTTCCCTGCAACGCAGCTATAGGATTGGTTATAGGTTGGTCTTTAAACACATTACCACTAACCGAGGCAACCGAGCCTGTAACATCCCTCCTTTTCTGGGTACCGTAACCTACCACTACAACCGCATCCATGCTTGCTGACAGGGGTATTAGTCTGATGTCTACAGTGGTAACGCCCGCTACTGAAACGCTCTGTGCTTCATAGCCAAGAAAAGATACCGTGATTTGAGTAACGGAAGCAGGTACGCTGATAGTGAAATTCCCCGAAGCGTTTGTTGGTACGCCAGAGGCAGATCCTCTTGGTATTATTGAAGCGCCTGCCAAAGGGGCTCCTTTGTCGTCTGTTACAGTACCTTTTATGGTTTTGTTTTGTGCAAAGGCTACCTGCAAAAACAAGGCAAACAAAAAGCTGCACCCTAGCTTTTTAAGCAATCGTGTTTTGTTCATAAACCGTTTGATTTAATTTAAGTGTGTAAGGATCTAATGTATAAAAGCTTTGAAAAAATAAATGGCAAAGGAGTACAGCAAGTAGTATCATTTATGAAATTGTTGAGTACATTAGCGTATGTCCACTTCAGAAAGCATCCTGCGATAGCTTCTCGTTAGAAAGTTCTAATTTCAGATCAAAGGAAAAAATGTAAAGAGGCGTTAGCAAATAATATACAAAAAGTATAAAAAATAAAAGCTAAAGACTAAGCTTATGAAATTTTAGGAGTTTGACAGCCAGTTGATTATTAAAACATATTTTTTTTAACAATATAATGGCAAATGCAAAAAATATAAAAAAACTACACCGTTTTTATTTCCAGAATTCTATTCTCAAATTCTTCGTTTGGCATAATTGACTTGTTCTTTATGCGTGTTTTATATGCGTTAATGGTATTTACTGAATATTGCAGTATATGCGCTATTTTTTCACTATCGTGAATACCCATTCTGATCAGTGCAAATATTCTCAAATCCGTATTTAATAATTCGTCTTCTTTAAGTTTTACCCTGTCTTCTTCTTTAAAGAGAGCATTAAAGGCGGTTACAAAATTTGGAAAGAGGTTTAAAAAGGCCTGGTCGAAATGTTTCAGCAGTTCTTCTTTTTCTTTTTTCAGGTTAATGCTGCGTACCAGCACTTTGATATCCTCTAACTTCCTGTCTGCAATTTTTTGCTCCACTGATCTTTTAAACCTGTCTATCTTATCAAAAAACTCTGAATTTACATTAAAAAAGTAACCGATGTATTCTTCTTTGATTTTGTTGGCATCAGACAGTGTCTCGTTTGTCTCGGCCAGTTGCAGGTTTATTTCATGTTCTTTTAAATGTGCTTTGGTAATGATTTCCTGAGCAGTTTTTAATTTCTTTACCTGTTTTAAGACGACAATCACCAGAACAATCACCAGCAGTAACAAAAAGGTAACTGATACAGCATATAATATCAGCATTTTCTTTTGTTTCTCCACTGTGTTCAGCTTTTCAGCTTCAATCAGGGGTAAGATTGCACTTACCTGTACTTTTCTTTGCCTGGCACTATAAAAAACCGCGTCTGCAAAAGCCTGGTTTATACAGGTAGAAGCATTTTTGATGTCTCCTTTCCTGTACAACAAAGTGGCAAGATTAAAAGCTGCTGATGTTTCTTTAGTAGAAGATTCTATATCTGCTGCAACCGCTTTGATAAGTAACGATATAGCTGTTTCATTTTCTCCCCTTTGAATATATAAATCACTTAAAGTAGAAGCTGTAACTGCAAGCTGGTGCTGAGTAAAGATGCTTCGTTTCAACAGTTCATTAAAGTTTTCGAAAGCTTTTTTTTTACTTCCCGTCCTTAGCTCTTTCAGTCCGTCGAAGTAAAGAAATTCATAAGTCTTATGCGGCCAAAGTGCAAGAGCGGAATCAATGTATTTCGTTCCCTGGTTATTGTAAAGGGGCGTATAATATTTATCATTGTCAAAATCACTCAGGTCGTAATAATAGCGGCCCATCAAAGCATAATATTCCGCCTTGTTACTATCTGGCAAAATTTTAATATTTACCAAAGAAAGAGAGTCTTTTGCTTCTTTATACATGCCTGAAGAAAGCATTGAAAAGCCAAGTTTTATTTTTGCATACATCATCAAAGGCAAATTTCCTATCCGCTGCGATAAAATCTGAAGTTTTATTGCATACCTGTATGCAGAGTCATTTTGATAAGCTTTGTATTCTTCATATACTTTGGTACATAATTCAAATTGCCTGAGCAACTCATTTTCATCAGTTCGGTCAAGCAATAATTTCAACCCGCTGATGGTACTTTCTTTTTGCCTGTCAAATTCGGCAGATCTTTGAATCAGAGTGGCTAATTGGTCGGGAGAATGCTGCGCAGTTGCAGCGGAGAAAAACACCAGTCTTGACAAAAGACATAAAAACAATCGTTTCATATATTACCTTCAATGCTTCTTAGGCTCTAAAGCTATCAAAGATATATTGTAACGCAGTGATTTTAATTGAGCAGCATGGTATTTAAGTGATTGTTACTGTTATGTACCAGATGAGCCGTCAGTGGTCAGTTATCTGGAGAAGCACATTTCGCAGTGGTTTGCCGATAGCAAATGTGCCAATGAATGATTATTACAACAGTACCAATGAAATCCGGAAATTTTTACATACTTCAATACCAATGCTGGATAATAATAAAAGCCTAATCATAACCAACAACTTATGCGCCATCCATGGTTGTCACGAATACCCTGCTATTAGCGTTCAGCAGATCAATGAGTTCAATTTTTCTCCTAACCTTATTTCTCAACAACGCTTTCAGGAGGGAGCCGAATGCTATTAAATACAAGTGAGTTATAGAACAAAGTAACCTTAAGGTAAGCACTAACATTTTATATACTACTAACATTTTGTGAGTAAAGGTGTGTAGGTTTGCTAAAAAACATGACACAGTCAACAGCAGGTGTTCCTTTACAACAAACAGTAACGCCCTCGAAAAGTAAAGCATTTACCATCACGGCACATGTAGCAAGGGTAATACTTGGACTAATCTTCTTTGTCCTTGGTCTCAATAAATTTTTACATTTTATACCCACACCACCACCAACAGGAAGTGCAGGTGAATTCATGTTTGGTTTAACAAAAGCAGCTTACTTCTTTCCGTTTTTAGCGATTACTGAAGTGTTCTCCGGTGCGCTGCTTTTATCAGGTACACTTGTTCCTCTGGCATTACTACTGCTTTCTCCAATCATCATAAATATATTTCTTTATCACCTGTCACTTGCTCCTGAAGGGTTAGGCATGGCAATTTTTATCATAGCAGCGGAAATACTGCTGGCTGTTTACTATTGGCCGGCTTATAAAGCAATTTTCAATACACAGAATGCGTGGAAAAGTAAAAGATCATAAGTTCAGCAGTTTTACTTGCAAGTGATGAGTATAACGAAAACAGTTATCCATTTGCTTCCGATAAGGTTTATTCCTTTACTGACATTGCCCAAATATTTTCAGAATTATCAGGCAAACACATACCTTATCTTAACCCCACAAAAGAAGAATATATAGAAAAAATGAAGCAAGCCGGCATACCGGAAACGGCTGTCAGGTTTATGGCAGCCTTTGGAGAAGCCATTGGTAAAAATGAGCTGGATACCGGTCGAACAATCCTGCCTGCCCTTTTAGGCAGGGAACCTACTACCCTAAAAGAATTTTTCAGATCCGTTTATTTCGCCTCCGAAGAAGTAGTAGGGTTTAGTTAAGCATGACTTGCGTATGAATTGATGTGTTGAATATGATAAGTGTTTTTTATAATCACAGGGAAACCAGAGAAAAAGAAGCCTGGAAAACAGTAATTGTTAATTTTTTTAAGAGTTCTAAGCAACGTTATACTCAAAGACGAGCTGCATGAATTTGCTTTTCATCTTGGAAAACACATATTATTGTACCATTATTCAGCGCTTTAACCAAAGGCAAACTTCCTTTACCCAAATTTGTTTTCTTCCCATCATTCATTAAAATCACATTGCCGCTCTCAGTCCATGCATACATGTTTTTAACGCCTGTTGTCTCAATCGAACAACCTCTTCCTTCACCTAGTTCCACTTCCCGCAAACCAAGTGAGGCAGCATAGATCTTTCCCCCTCTTCGCCATACAGTTTGGGGTGTTCCTGCGTCATTAATAACAAGCCCTCCACCATCCATGGGGCATCCATCTAATTTCCAGCTTCCTTTTCCTAATTTTTGTGCCTGCCCAAACGACTGCCCATCATCACGGGACTTAATTAAATACACATCCCTGTTTCCACCAAGCCAATTTCGAAACATAACGAACACCTCACTTCCTTTCACGGCTACGGAAGGCTTGCAACATTCGCAAACAGAACTATCTGGAGATGCATACACAAGAACGTTTTTACGCCATGTTTTTCCACCGTCAGTTGACCGGGCACCATAAACATTCTGACCTTTGATACCTTTAACCCCTAGCCCTACTGCATACACAACCGGCCCGTCGGAACCCAACGCCA
>CAXSIE010000041.1:4527-13155 GCA_964237295.1 uncultured Flavihumibacter sp.
TAATGCTTCTTTAGCCACTTCACTTATATCGTTTACTCTCATGGCGTTCGACCACTTACCTGACTGCTCTTTTCTGTATGAAAATATATTACCGTTACCGGTGCAGGCGGTTACGACTACTTCATTGATTCCCGCTGTTATCTGAGGTCCCCTCATGGCGGAAGCAAACAATTTTGGCAGAACAGCAACCAGGACAGGCGATGTAAAGGATGTACCATCCCTGGAAAAGACATACATGATACTATCTCCGGTTCCGTATACGATATGAAGCGCATTGTTTTTACCTTTCGCGATATTAGGCATGTAACCGTTGGCAATGATCAAATCATTACCGCCATGTGCTTGCGCATAACCTTGAAAATAAAAACAAAAAAAACACAGCAGAAAAGCGATTGCTTTCATAAAATAAATTTTGCAAATAAGATAGTAAAGTTAATCTCAACTGAGAAGACTAATAAGCTTATAATTGTTATGCAATAGAGATCTTTATCAGCTTTAGCCCGGGTGGAAGAAACCCTTTTTAAACATCAGAATAAATTTTTAATCTTCAATATGATCATGAACTTCTGTTGCCAGGTGGAGGCTTTCAGTTCCCCTACCATCGGCAATACTTGTTCGTTGTTGTACGCAATGCCGCCACGGGCGCATATACCAGCTTCAGTACTTGGTTTATTATAATTTGAAATTTATGAGAAACGATTCAGCAAAAGTAACTTCCATATCTTTAAAATATAATACTATTTATGATACTTGAGGGCTGTTGGGCACTTGTATCAGCAACAGAGCATTTAAATTATTTCAATAAGCAATAAATTGACAGGAGAACTAAACTTAGTCACGTTATTAAAAACAATGAAGCCAAAACTAAATATTGGCGAATTTGTTTTTTGCTCGGTAAAGGACTTAACATTAGTAGATTTAAAAGAAACAATATTAATTTTTAAGGAGGACGAGGCAATAACAATCATTGTAAAAAAGGAGATAGCGGACACATTAAAATTTGATTATTCTTTTATTTCTTCCTGGATTACTTTGACAGTCCATTCCTCTTTGGAGGCAATTGGATTAACAGCGGCATTTTCAAAAGCACTTTCTGACAATGATATAAGTTGTAATGTGGTCGCTGCTTTCTATCACGACCATATTTTTGTTGACAAAAAAGACGCTGAAAAAGCAATGGTAGTTTTAAACAGATTGTCGGAACAAAATTGTTAGAAGACAAATGCCATACCGCTGGCAGTGTGTTTATGGAATCTCGCAAAGGGATATGTTTTCAACTGTTTACCTTTAATTTGATGGTGGTGGTTTGCAAACTGAAGTAACAGAAAGGCTAGAACTGCTTAAACACTTATCAGGGTTTAATGGATGAATGTAAGCTTCGGGAACTTTAGACAACCCTTCGGGAGTTTAAGTCATTTCCTAAGAATGTAAATCGGGATATTTTTACATCCAACAAAAATTAAAAGTATGAACTATTTAAAAACTATTGTCATTGCACTTTTACCATTAGCATTCGCAGCTTGCAAGAAAAATGATAACGGCCCAATAAGCCAACCAATAACCACAACAATTACAGTTGACAACGTTTTAAAATCCCAGCCACTTGTCGAGTCGGGAACCTTCCAGGGAACAGGCAGTCCTGCACTAATCTTTTCGGGACAATCCGTAACGATTCATTTTTCTGCTGCAAAAGGCGAGGCATTAACCTTTGCTACAATGTATGGCTGGTCAAATGATTTGTTTTTTGCGCCTGAAAATCCGGGTATCGCCGTTTATGATTCTAATGGCACTCCTATACAAGGTGATGTATCATCGAATATTAAATTGTGGGATAACGGAACAAGAGTAAACCAGGTGCCTGGAGCTGCGGTAAGCCATCCCGGTGTGGCCGAAAGCAAAAACATATCAGAAGTAAAAGGGACGGATGCACAGGGAAATACTTACCTGCCTGCTTCTCAACTGGTAAATGCCACCTTGGTTTATGATGGCAATTCTTATTTTACGCTTACGCTAACAAACGTTTCAGGTAAAAAAGCGAATGAGACACCGCTAAGTCCTGGCGTTTGGGCTGTTTCCTATATTGTAGGAGGCAACTTATTAAACGCAGCTCCTCTTTATACTAAAGACAAGCCGACAGCGAATGGATTAACTTCCATTGCAGAAGCAGGTAACAACGATGCCTTAAGTACATACGTAACCGGCATTACAGGCATTTTTACGCCATTATCGCCTATATTGGTTGTAGTATATAATGGCATAGACAATCCTATTTATAAAACCGGCGAAAATGACCGCGGACAGGGATTGAAGCTGATAGCACAACAAGGTAACGCAGACATTCTTGCAGCAGCTTTAAAAGGTAAACCGGGTATTAAAGCTGTTTATGTTCTTCCTGCGCCTGCTACCAAAGTATTGCTTCCGATAATTAACGGGCAAGCAGGAGGCAGTGTTTCACAAGACATCTCCGTTGTTAAGGGCGACAGGCTCGCCATCACAACCATGTACGGCTTTTCAAATGACTGGTTCTTTTCTTCCATTGACAATGGTGTAGATCCGACCATTAAAGGCGATATCTCTTCCACTATCAAACTTTATGATGATGGAACTGCTATTAACCAATTTCCCGGTGCAGGTATCACCCAATTCAATTTAGCCGGTACGCCTTTGGGCGAAAGCAAGCCTATTGCAGCAGTGCCTAATCCAAATCAATTTACAACGCTGCCGGCATTGACCGACATCATTCGTGTAACGCTTAAATAAATCACCTAAAATAAGCATGGCTTCAATATTTAATTGGCTGTGCTTATTTTATTTCATTTGATTCTTATTCAACCCCAAATAATAGCACCTCTGGCTTAGTTGTAAAAGATTATGAAGTGAACAGATTCAAAACGTATTGGTAATTAAACCCGAGCGGAGCAACGTTTTTCTTCTTTATTTATGTACGACATTTGGAGAGACAATAAAAAAAAATGCTTGAAAATAAACTGCAATTTATACCGGCTGCCAATAAAAGAAGAATACGGAATGGTAGCTGTACTTGAAGATTATACAGATATCTCCGGGATTTATTAGAGCCAAAAGAAAACAATAAGGGCTTAAAATTATTATTTCTTATAACACAAATTCTTTATCGGTTTTCGGTTAGTATAAAAGGCAGTGTATGAAATTACATTTTGAAGACAAAAACACCAGCGGGAAATTCACGATAATATTACGTGAATCCACGCTAAAAGGAATTGGAATATTAAACGACCACAAGGAGACGATTAATACGATTGTTTGCAATATGCATGCTGATCAGACAGTGGTAATTGACCAGGTGCCTTATGTTTTTCCGGCTAATTCTGTGCTGCCTTTAGTCGCCAATCAACATTTTAAATTTGAATCTCCCGAAAACCTGATTGCATGGCAGTTTAACAGGGAGTTCTATTGCATTTCGGATCACGATGCAGAAGTAAGCTGTGTAGGATTTCTCTTTTATGGTATCGAACATCCTTTATTTGTAAAGCTTTCAATGGATGAGATGGAGAGCATCTCTCTTATAGAAAGGCTTTGTGTGAAAGATATGGAAACGAAGGATAGAATGCAGGGTGAAATGCTTCGAACGCTTTTAAAACGCCTGATTATAAACATCACGAGGATTGCCAAAAAACAGACCGAAAGCTATGAACGTTTTAGAGATGAAAAAATGGATGTGGTACGCATGTTTAACCTCTTGTTAGAAGGGAATTTCAGAAATGAGCATGAAGTGAAATTTTATGCCAGTGCATTAAATAAATCACCCAAAACATTAGCCAACCTTTTTGCCATATTCAATTATCCCGCACCATCAAAACTGATACAGAGAAGGATTATTCTGGAAGCCAAACGCTATCTGCACTACACCGATATGTCTGCAAAAGAAATTGCTTATGCACTTGGCTTTGCAAGCCCCGCACATTTCAGCCGATTCTTTAAACAGCATTCAGGAGGAAACATTTCTTTATTTCGCAATAATGAAGTCTGATGTAAATGGTTGACAACCTGAGTTGATTTTCTCCGCTCTCAAATATCGAAAAATACCTTCAATTGAAATCAAACTGCAATAAAGAAGTTTGTTTCAATAATAAGAACTACCAGGAATACCCATAGCATGATTACGTATTTTCGCGAAATACGTTATTTAAACAAAGAGCGATGTCGCAAATAAGCATTGCTCAGAGAACACTTGTTTGCAATATAAAATATTTAGGTAAGCTCTAATTCTAACTCAGGAGCAACCGGAAAATCAATAGGTAATTGTGTTACTCCGTGAATATAGTTGGAGATTGTTTTATCTCCTATCACTATAATGATGTCAATCATGTTTGCTTCATTGTAGCCTGCGCTGAACAAGTCCTCAGTAGCACCAGCAGATGGCCTGCCTCTTGTGACAGTAATTTCTTTTGCAAATTTTACCAGGGCATCCAGCTTAGCATCAAAAGAAGCGGAACCTCCGCGAATTTCTAAAATCTGTTCATCAGTAAAACCGTTTAATTTTCCAACCGTCGTATGTGCGGACTGGCAATACCGGCAATCGTTCACCTGACTTACTACCAGGTTGATTACTTCTCTTTCTTTTGCCTTTAAAGTACTTTTACGATTTTGTAAAGCCATATAATCAGCTAAAGCAGTTTCATTTCTGGCAAAATAAGCATATAGGTTAGGTACCATACCCAGGCTTTTTCCAAGATTATCAAAAATTTTTTTATTACTGTCAGAAACATCTTCTCTTGTTGGAACGAGGAACTTTTTCATTTTATGTTTTTTTTTGTCGTTCTCGACAATACAAAGGTGCAATTAGAAAATGGTCAGCACAATGATGATTGTTCCCGAAGAGTAGGCGATTGTTCCCGATTGGAGCTGAATACCGTTTTAAACTTTAAACGTCTTGCCTTACTTCTTAAGAAATCTGTAGAATAATATTTAACATAAATAGTCTCCTTCGGTGATAATGACATACAATCGGGAATTACAGGTATTCTATTAATGTAATTAATAATGCAATTTTGTGCTATTTATCCTTTACAACACAACATGAAAATTTCAATATTTGGGTCAACCGGTGCAACAGGACAAGAATTAATTAAGCAAGGACTTAAAAAAGGACATAGAATATTCACAATCGTCAGAAATCAACTTGATATTATAAATCCCAACCTGACTGTAATCAAAGGAGATATATTTGATAAGAAGTTAGTAAGAGACATTATTGATAAAAGTGACTTGGTTATTTCCGTTTTGGCTTTTACACCAAAATTGTTTGGTCAAAAATCAACCAACTTATATTCAAAGACTGCTTCGGTTCTTATAGAAGTTATGACTGAATTACATTTAAAAAAGTTAGTATTTTGTACATCTGCAGGCGTGGAAGAAGATCCGAATGAAATCTGGTTTTATAAGCATATTCTTAAACCGTTTTATTTGAAGAAAGGATATGAAGACATGCAACTGGCAGAAAAAATAATAACCAATTCAGCATTGGATTGGATTTTAGTGAGACCATCTCGCCTTACTAATGCTGCACTTACAACTCAGTTTCGTATCTCTGAAAGATTCAGACCTAAAGATGGTAGTTCTATCTCAAGAGCTGACCTGGCTTTTTTTATTTTAAACCAAATAACTAATAATTCCTGGTTTCATAAAACACCAACATTAGCTTACTAATTAGTTTTATTCCGACATTCAAAGAATTATTATGCCAAAAAAAGTATTGCTATATTGTAAAAGAGTCACCTATCAGTCACCAATAGAGTATGAGTTTCTCGTCCGGAAAAGAAAAGCTGCTATCCTCAACCGCATTAAAAAACAAATTGATAATTTGAACTTAAACCTGATGATCTAGGATTGCAGTAGCTGCATTATCAACAACTCCCTGATATGTTAGTGCCTGATATTACTACAAAAATGCTTACCCAAACTTTAAGGGAATTGGAAGACTATAAATTGATCAACCGCAAAATGTTTCATGAAGTGCCCCCAAAAGTAGAGTATTCATTAAGTGACCTAGGGCAAGAATTAATTTCATTTATAGAGCATTTGAACAATTGGGGCAAGAAACAATTAGAAATTGAATTATTGACAAATCAAATTTGACCGGTACAAACGCATCGCCTAAGATGCTTACTTCCGTACGTACCACTTCTTAACCTCATTAGTCTGCTTTGTCTATTGACCTATCGCTGGTACTGAAAGAATTTTTATCGCCGCTTGTCTAATTAGGTCCTGGTACTATGCCAGCCCAATCTGCTGTGCCTGCAGCGCTGAGTCCCAGAAAACGAGCTCTTCAATGAGCAGGTCACCTTTCCACTTAGCGGTCGTGGCGAAGTCTAAATCAAACGCTTTTCCTGTAGGGGCGATCACTTTACCATCGGGCAAAATCATCTGCCCGCTGAATGTTCCTGTGGCTCTGCCAATCACCGTGATCCAGTCGCCACTTCCGAATTGGACCTGGTATGGATCGTTGTGGACGTGAACATCAGGAAAGATCATAAACATTTGCTTCATCAGTGCAGCGTGTGCCGGCTCACCATAAACCGGTTCTGCGCTACCGGTAACATGTGCGATCATGTCCGGGTGATGTGCTGCCTTCATCCCTGCGATGTCTCGTGAATTGAAAGCATCGTCGCCCCTTTTCATAAGCGCAAGCAGGTGTGCAGTCCGGTTGTTGTTCTGTGTTATTGTAGTCATTATGTATTCTTTCATGATTTTCAATTTTTACGTACTATAAATTACATTTGATTGTCTATTTCATTTTATTATTATTAAAAATGTAGTGAGATATTTTCCATTGCCCATCGTCTTTACGCAACACAAATAATTCTTTGTTATCTACAGGGATGGTTTCCCCGTTTGCATGTATAAGCGTACTACCTATTGAGTGTGTTTTTGCAAACGCATAATCTCCATTTACAATAACTTCATCAGTAATATATCCAACATTTAATTGTAAAGCTTTAAATAAAGATTCATAGGAGCCTTTTAATTGTTCATGCCCTTTTACTGCCGGGGCGCCATTTGGCATCAGTGTGCCATCTTTTGTATATAATGCCAATGCTTTTGAAACATCTGACGCATTAATTATATCACCATAAGAGGAAAGTAATTTTTCAATAGCTGAATTGTCTGTAGTTGTATTCATTATTTTATTTTAATATTATCAATTAATGATTGATTCCAGCGTTGCCTTGACAACAAGAAGTAATTAAGAAATACTATTGCGATGATTGCTTTTTTTTAGTACGTTGTTTTTAGATACCGTGCAAAGTTGCTAACTATTAACTGAAGTAACCCTTAAACAAGTGTAAGAAACAGACTTAATGTAGATTAAGGGTGTGTTATTTTTTCTTGTATTATCTGGATAACATCATCTTTTTTATATCATTCCATTTTAAAGGCTTTACATCAACCCATCTAAATCGTGTATTATAGTGAAAATACAAAAGCCTTTTTTACCTCAAAATTCAAACATGGAGTATTTATAAGTTGCAAATATTCGGAAGATTCCAAAATGTCTTTAGCCTTTTTCTTGGCTTTGGATTCGGCGGCAAAATTATTAGCCGGACTTTCTTTAAATACCCGTCTTTCCGGGCAGCTTCAATACTTTTTTAAACCGGCTGAAGTAATTGGCAGGTGTTTTTCCGTTATACTTGTCAAGTAAAACTGCTGGAAACGTTCACAAAAAATTTTCGCTGATATCAATCGGTGCCAGGTATTGCTTACAGATAAATTTTTTAAAGAAATTAAAACTATTAGCAAGGTACCTAGTTCCTGTTCGGAAATTTATTTTTACGAACCATGCGTAATAATCCCGAGAAGTTAGCTTTGATTTTATGCTGAGAATTGAATCTACTATTTATTGACTGCATCTCCTAAACCAATTGTGATTTCTTTACATTAAAGATTGTGATCACGCAGTGGCTTAATTTAAAGCGGTATATCCCACACCTGCAAATGGAGGTTATGGCTTTTATATTCGCGTTGTAAGCCTCATTATGGAAATCCACCAATTATACATCTTTGATGCATGACACGTCGGCAAATTCAAACTCTGTTTGTTTTAATGGTTAGTTGGACACTTACATTTATTAATGCAAAAGGACAGCAAATCAGGAATGATGGATATTTTATTAACGGCACTATAAAAGGTATAAACTCCGGTATTATACACATGCTTTCCGCTGACGGTAACCGTATTTTGGACAGCTCTCTGGTTGTGAAGTCTAAATTTTCTATGCAGGGTAAAATCGGTATGCCTGCACGGATGTTGTTTTCCATTACCCCCGGTAATTGGAGCTTCAGGGCCTTTGTGGAAGATACGAATATCGTGCTTCATATTGATACCGCAGGTGCTGTACATTATGGTAAGGAAAGCAATACGTGGGCACTTATTTGGGAAATTGATGAATCGGGAGCAGCACTCGCTCATGTCTATACACAATTTAAAAACGAAACCAATCAAAAATATTATGTTTCCATCCTAGCCACTTTACGTGAGAAGCTGAAAGCGGCTAAAGACAATGCATATGCAGCATCTAAAGTGCAACAAAAAATGGATTCTGTAAGCACTATGATTTTAGCCCGCCAAAAAATATGGATTGAAAATTA
>CAXSIE010000041.1:13165-19295 GCA_964237295.1 uncultured Flavihumibacter sp.
CATAAACCGGTATCCTTCCACTATAGCAGGCGTTTACCTATTTTACGAATATTATCATTCATCTCCTGACAGGTCGCTATCCTATTTGGATTCCGTTTTAATCAGGTTTTCCGGATTAGCTACTTATTCAGTGTATTATAAAGAACTGGCTGACATAGCCATGAACTTGAAAAATACACAGCCCAATAGCTTGGCTCCTGATTTTACCTTATTAAAAAGAGATAAATCACGATTCACGCTCTCTTCCACAAGGGGAAGGTATACGCTGATTGATTTTTGGGCCAGTTGGTGTGTGCCGTGCCGAAAGGCCATTCCTGCCTGGAAAGAAGTATTTGCAAAATACAAAAACAAAGGGTTACTTATTGTAGGTGTATCAAGTGACAGAAGATGGGAGGACTGGACCAAGGCACTGGATAAAGAACAAATGCCGTGGATACAGGTCCTTGACGAATTTCCCGCCGATAATAAACCGGCTTGGGTCACGGAATTGTTCGGGAGTAAGACGTTGCCTTTTTATGTGTTATTGGACAAAGAAGGGAAGGTTATACTTGCCTCGGGAGATAAGGAAGTGATCAGAAAAAAAGTAGAAGAATTATTTGAGTAACTTACTTGTCTGGCAAACAAAGTCTATCCATATTTATTAAAGCGTACCAAAATTAGTTTTGTAAGAGCAGGGCTTGATGTTGGACAATCAGCATTAGTGATATATGATCATTTGTTCAGCCAGGACATTTATAATTGACCTTTTATGCTCTTTCTCAACGTGTAAATCCTTTTCTTAAATAGAATAAACATCATTTGCGTGTATAAAAATTATTTTAAAATAGCATACAGAAACTTGTTGAAAAACAAAGTGTTTTCTGCGGTCAATATTTTAGGACTAGCAATTGGAATGGCTGCTTGCTTTTTTATTTTCCAGTACGTGCATTTTGAGTGGAGTTATGACCGATTTACTTATAATTATAGAAACGTGTATCGTGTTCCGATTTCTTATTCGGGAAGTTTTGCTAACATTGGAACAAGTGCAACTAATCATCCTGCAGTAGGCCCAGCCATGAAGGCGGATTTTCCTGAAGTAATTGATTTTGCCCGTTTGGCACCTTCATCACTCTTCATGCGTTCTCCAACAATAACATACAAAAATGGTAGTAAAACGATGGCTTTTAACGAAGAAAAGATATATTTCGCTGATCCATCTGTTTTCAAGCTGTTTCCCTTTCCAATTTTTAAAGGAAATCCGAGAGATGCATTGTCTGAAAGCAACACTATCGTGATTTCAAGAACGATATCTGAAAAATACTTTGGAAATGAAAGTGCGATGAATAAAATATTGTACCTGAATGGTAAAAAGCCGCTCAAGGTTACCGGTGTTTTTAATGACGTTCCTGAAAATTCGCATATCAAATTTGAAATCCTTATTCCTTTTTCCACTATAAGTGAAAATTTTGGTTATGATGAGTGGAAATGGCCTGAATTTTACACATACGTTTTATTGGCACCTGGCACTGATCCTAAAAAGATCGATGCGAGGTTTCCGGCATTTGTCAAGAAGTATCTTGGTACAGTTATGAAGGAGTTAGCTTTCGGCAACGAATATCATTTACAGCCTGTAACGGATATTCATTTAAGGTCTCACTATCTTAATGAATTCGAAGCAAACGGCAGTGAAAAAGAAATCTATTTTCTATCTGTTATTGGGGTATTTATTCTTATCATCGCTTGGATTAATTTTATTAATCTATCAACCGCAAAATCAATCGAGCGAGCAAAAGAAGTTGGATTGAGAAAGGTAATAGGTGCTTCAAAACTACAATTGGTGGGGCAGTTTATTATGGAATCGGTTGTTATAAACATGCTTGCTCTAGTAATTGCTACTATTCTTGTAATGATATGTTTTCCTTATTTCGGTCAATTTATCGGTAAAAGAATAAGCTCCGGATTTTTATCTTCTACAATCCTGCACGAACCGTTGTTTTGGTTTAGTTTGTTCATCATTTTTGTTGCCGGAGCATTTATTGTGGGTGCTTATCCGGCCTTTATACTTTCATCCTTCAAACCCGCCCTTGTTTTTAAGGGAAAAAATTACCAATTTAATAAAGGCATCTTGCTTAGGAGAATACTTGTTTCATTCCAATTTGTTTTATCGATCCTGCTGATTGCCGGAACAATTACGGTATATAGGCAACTCTCCTTCATGAGGGATCAACCACTTGGCTTCAACAAAGATCAAGTATTAATTCTTAAAGCACCATCCATTCAAGATTCGACTTTTGCAAATAAAATGAATACTTTCAAAAGAGAGCTGCTTAATAATCAGACCATTATTAATGCCACCTCATCTTCAGACATCCCAGGTAAATCAATTTTAGACAGAAACAGTGTCAGAAGAGCCAATGATAATAAAACGCACAATTTTACAACGTTTTTTATGCTAATAGATGAGTATTTTATAAATACTTACAATATGGATTTGGCAGCAGGTAGAAATTTTCTGCATGGGGAAAGCTTTAAATTTAATGATACTAAGAATTTGAAGGTAGTTTTAAATGAAGAGGTAGTTAAAGCGCTTGGATATAAGAGTAATGAAGAAGCGATACATCAGGATATCATTGTTAAAATTCCTGACGATGTTAAGGCTAAGGTAATCGGTGTAGTAAAAAATTATCATCAAAAGTCATTAAGGGATCCATACGATCCTATCTTGTATATATACCCAGAATGGAATAATTGGAAATACTTTTCACTTCATATAAATGTAAATAACATCAACCGGGAGATTTCATCAATCGAAAGTGTGTACAAGAAATTCTTTTTAGGCAACCCTTTCGAATATTTTTTTCTAGATGAATCCTTTAATCAGCAGTATCTAGCTGATCAGCGATTTGGAAAAGTTATAGGCTTATTTACACTAATCGCTATTTTAGTCTCCTGTCTCGGACTTTTAGGGCTATCAAGTTTAGTGATTAAACTTCGTACCAAAGAAATAGGCATTAGAAAAGTACTTGGAGCTACTGTATACAGTATACTGGCTTTACTATCAAAAGAGTTTATAAAACTTGTTTGCATAACATCTGCAATTGCAATACCAATTATTTTTCTTGCGGCAAATAGATGGCTGAATAATTATGCTTTTCACATTCATTTGAGCTGGATAATCTTCATATTACCTCCTATACTATTATTAGTTATTTCTTTATCAACAATCGGTATACAAAGCTTAATAGCAGCACTGGCTAATCCGATAAAGAGCTTAAGAACCGAATGAATTGAAATATTTAGTGATTTAGTTATTAAATATGTATTCGGATTATACCCAAACGGTTGTTTGAGTGAACTGTTAATACAGCCTGTCACTGACCATTAATGATCTTTAGAAACAGCGATTTATAGCTATCGCTAATGCCAATTCCTTTTTCGCCGATATACGCCATTCCCCCATCAATGAGTCTTATATGTGCCAGCAAAACAATGTAGGAGCGATGGATGCGGCAAAATTGTGTAGTTGGAAGCATTTCTAAAATATCCTTTAAAGAAATATAGGTCACAATCCGCTGCAGTGCGGTGTAGTGTAAACGCGCCATGCGTTATATGATCATTTGTGGCGCAAGGAAGAAGATAACCTTAAAGAAGAAATTATTTTACAGTTAGTACACAAGATCAGGGAGCGGTTACCGCATGGCAGTTGCGATTATCTAACCCCGGTAACAGCTCACAATCAAACAAAGACCCTTAAAAAAAGATGGAAAAAATATGAAACCACAACATACAACAAACCAAACCGCAACGAGGAATGGCCAGGGGTAGCTCATTAAAAAGCAATCCCCTGGCCCTTCCTCGAAAAACCGAACACAATGATGAAAAAAATACAGATCTTAGCTCCCAATACAGCGCTTAGCAAAATCTTCTCTGACTTGTATAGGACTTCCAGGACTTATTCAAAACCATGTATAGCTATAGCCGGACGAGTCATTTTGTAATATAATCGAACATTACTGTATCAAAAGTGAACTTACTTTAAAGTGACTAAGTATTTACTTAGTTGATTATCAAAAAGAAAAATATTGGCATTTTACTGGCAGATGTAAAGTCTAACAACTCAATCATGTTCAAAAATTATTTCAAAACAGCATGGCGAAACATCATCAGAACGATTGGTTATAGCCTGCTCAATATCTCCGGACTTGCCATTGGAATGGCGGTAGCGTTATTGATTGGTCTATGGGTATATTATCAATACACCTTTGATACTTTTTTACCGGAATCCAAATCGGTGTATCGTGTGCAACGCAACTTCAACAGCAATGGTGATACCCTCACCTTTCAAACCACCTCTTTCGCTTTGGCGGAAGCTTTACACAATCAGATACCCGATATAGAATATGTAGCGATGAGTGACTGGATGGGCAGTCATGGCTTAATGGCAGGTGATAAAAAGCTATACCAGAAAGGTGCGATCGCCAGTGAAGATTTCTTCAGGATATTTCAGTTCCCGTTTGTGAAAGGAAGCGCAGGGGCGGTGTTCAAAGACGCTTATTCAATTGTGCTTACGGAAAGCATGGCAAAAGCGCTGTTTGGCAATGAAGATGGGATGAATAAAATGGTGCGGCTTGATAACACGGACAATTTCAGGGTCAGCGGTATTATAAAAGATATACCGGCGAATAGTTCGCTTCAATTCAACTTTGTCGTACCTGTCTCTTACCAGTTTCAGAAGTATCCGGAGATACTCACGCGTCCGCAAAGTTTCAGCAATAACAACCTGCAGATTTTTGTAAAGCTCAAACCCGGTGTTTCCTATACCCAGGTGGCTCCGAAAATAAGGAACATCGAGCATACAGAAACAGGCAACAGCAACGCGATGCTTTCATACATCACATTGCAACCCATTGAGCGCTGGCATCTGTACTCCAATTATGTAAACGGTCAGGATACGGAAGGCTTTCTAACATATGTGAAGATGTTTTCCATTATTGGGTTGTTAATACTTCTTATTGCCTGCATCAACTTTATCAATCTCACTACGGCAAGGTCAGAAGAAAGAGCCAAAGAAGTTGGCGTCAGAAAAGCCATCGGTTCGCAAAAGAAAGATCTCGTTATTCAATTTTTAACCGAAGCCTTTCTGTTGACAGCCTTTGCGTTTCTGTTTTCCTTGCTGATTGTTTTACTCTTATTGCCTTCCTTCAATGGGTTAACCGGCATACAAATCAGCCTGCCCTATACTAATGTTTATTTCTGGATGATTATGCTTGGCTGTCTCTTATTGATAGCTCTGTTAGCTGGCAGCCGACCCGCTTTTTACTTATCCTCTTTCAATCCTGTTAAGGTGTTAAAGGGCACCATTCAAGCCGGCAGACAAGCATCGCTGTCAAGAAAAGTGCTTGTTGTTATTCAATTCAGTTGTTCGGTTGCGCTGATTATCACTACAGTCATTATTTATCAGCAGATTCAATATGCTAAAGACAGACCGACCGGGTATGATATCAACCGGCTGATGACAACAGGTATGAACGATGACCTGACAAAAAATTTTACCGTATTGAAAAATGAACTGATTGAAAAAGGAATTGCTTCCTCCGTTACAACAGCTACCAGCCCAGCCACAGATGTTGAGTGGCATACAGACATTGATAACTGGCCGGGTAAAAATGCAGGTGAAACTGTGGAGATGGGTAACATATACGTATCGGATGATTATTTCAAAACAGTAGGCATGAGCCTGCAGGACGGAAGAAATTTTTCGAATGGGTACGACAGCACCAGCGTCGTTTTCAACGAAGCCGCCATCAAGCGGTTACGCATAAAAAATCCGGTTGGTCAAAAGATAACATCTAATGGAAAGTCATTCACGATTGTCGGAGTCGTAAAAGATGCGTTGATGGCTTCTCCTTTCAAGGCAGCCGACCCGACTATGTTTTACTGCTTTGCGCAGCCACAAGGCAATTTGTTGTACAGATTGTCACCCAACGTAAAAACGGAGGATGCCCTTAAACAATTAACCGTCCTCTTCAACAAATACAATCCTTCCTTCCCATACAATTACTCCTTTGCAGATACTGATTATGCATCCAAGTTTGGGTTGGAAATACTGATTGGAAAACTAGCGGGCTTGTTTGCTTCACTCGCTATTTTT
>CAXSIE010000042.1:0-3225 GCA_964237295.1 uncultured Flavihumibacter sp.
TCCTTAACTTAATGACATTGCCCGAAGGGGTTGGTAAAATTTCCATTCGGATGGTTAAGAAGTTAATAGGATTTCGAATAGCTTACCAGTAAGTTCCCTCGAATCTAATCAGAACGGCTTCAACTGGTACTTGCCTTTGTATCTTTCATACAACTGCTTCTGTTTATTATTAAGGTCAACCATTCTTCCCTGAATAAAAGCATGGGTAACAATACTTGTTTTCATATCCAGGATGTCACCTTCGCTGATTACGATGTTGGCATCTTTACCGGCTTCAATGGAACCTGTTTTATCGTCTACTCCTAAAATTTTAGCGGCATTCAGGGTTATTGCCTGTAGTGCGCCTTCCTTGCCTAAACCGTAAGCAGCAGCAGTGCCGGCATTAAATGCCAGATTGCGGTATCTGGTTTCTTCATTATTATCGTTCATTGCAAACAATACTCCTGCTTTTTGTAACATGGCAGGTGTTTTATAAGGCTGGTCTACATCATCATCTTCTGTAGTGGGCAGGCTGTGTTCATCCTGTAATATTACAGCAATGTTGTTTTGTTTCAACAGAGAACCTATCTGCCAGCTCTCGCTGCCGCCAACTATAACCACATCAAAACCGAATTCTTTTACAAAATCTATGGCCACCAGCATCTGCTTTACCTGGTCGCAATGAATAAACAATTTCTGTTTTTTACTGAATAACGGTTGTACAGCCTGGTATTTCAGGTTGACTTCTTTATGAACAGGCTCGTCTTTATATGCTTTAGCCTGCCTGAAAAAGTCCTTGATCTTTTCTATACGTTCCATTCCCTGTTTCAACGGATCTACCGGTGCACCTCCATCCAGATTTCTTCCGCCGGGAAAACCACCACCACCACGGCGTGTAGGCCGGCTGATCAGATTGGGCATATCCATATGCATGGCATTATCCATTTTATAGGTAGCATCCTCCCAGTTCCAGGCATCCAGTTGAACAACAGTAGATGATCCTGAAATAACACCACCTCCGGGCGCCACTCCGGCCAGTAAAATACCCTGCGCTTTCAAAGTATTAATGATCTTGGAATCCGTATTATAGGCTACAATAGATCGTACGCTGGGATTAATTTCTCCTATTTCGTCGTAATCGTTAGATCCTCTTACACCGCTTCCGATTTCTTTCAAACCAAGATCTGTTACTGATAATATCAAGCCCGGGTATACCTGTTTTCCTTTGGCATCAATAACCTGCGCGCCCGGTGTTGTAGCAGCACCGCTTTCCTTTACCGATACTATTTTACCATTGTTTATTTCAATGGTGCCGTTGGTTATCACTTGTCCATTACCTATATGAATGGTTCCATTGGTGATAAAAATAGGAGCCGTTTCAGCTTTGGCAGGATATACATCTTCCTGCGCCATGAGGTGACCGGCTATCAGAATCAATAGATTTATCGAGAAAAATAATTTTTTCATGGTAGTTTTTTTAATTGTTATCATTTACATCTTCCACTTCAACAGTGGTTAAACCTTCGCGGTGCTGATGGTCGCCACAGCTTAACAATACCTGCATCGTTGGAACTGCCGGCTGCATTGTTGCGCCACCTCTTTTTTCACCGAGCATTTTTTGAACCAGGCGGTTACGTTCCGTTGCAATTTGCTTACGCAATTCCATATCATGGTCCTTATCGAAATAAATGATACCATCAACAATAGTCTGTTCAGGTTTGGCATAAATACTTAGCGGGTTATCGCTCCAAACCACTACATCCGCATCTTTACCTGTTTTAATACTTCCTACACGGTCATTAACATGCAGGGCTATAGCAGGATTAATCGTTACCATTCTCCATGCATCATCTTCTGACAAGCCGCCGTATTTCACACCTTTTGCAGCTTCCTGGTTAAGGCGACGAGCCATTTCAGCATCGTCAGAATTGATGCACACATTCAAACCAACCTGCTGCATTAAAGCTGCATTGTATGGAATAGCATCCTGTACTTCCATTTTATAGGCCCACCAGTCAGAAAAGGTGGAAGCATTAGCGCCATGCGCTTTCATTTTATCGGCCACTTTATAACCTTCCAGTATATGTGTAAATGTATTCACCCTGAAATCAAAACTCTCCGCTACGCGCATCAGCATGGTTATTTCACTTTGAACATAAGAGTGGCAGGTAATAAATCTTTTTTTGTTCAAAATTTCCAGGATTGCGTCGAGTTCAAGATCCCTCCTTACCACAACAGGTGTGGCGCCTTTCTTTTTATTAGCGGCGGCAGCATCATCCAATGATTTTCCATAATCCCTTGCCCTTTGAAAAGCGTCTACCATTACCTGTTCAACACCCATACGTGTATCGGGAAAACGATTGTTGGTAGTAGAGGTAGTTCTTTTTACATTCTCCCCTAAAGCGAATTTTATAAAGGGATCCCAGTTCTTAAACTTAAGGCCATCATCGTCTACACCCCAGCGTAATTTGATCAGTTGTGTTTGTCCGCCGATTGAATTGGCGGAGCCATGAAGGATATGAGATGATGTTACACCACCGCTTAGCTGTCTGTAGATATTTACATCTTCAGGGTTCAGGTTGTCAGCGATCCTCACTTCGGAACTTACGGATTGTCCGCCTTCATTAATGGAAGCTGCTGCTATGTGAGAGTGCTCATCAATAATTCCGGCGGTAACGTATTTACCGGTTGCATCTATAACTTTAGCTGTGGCATCCGTGATATTTTTGCCTACCTGGGCGATCTTGCCATTTTTCAGCAATACATCTGTATTTTCTAAACGGCCTTCCTTTTCACCTGTCCATACAGTGGCATTTTTTAACAGCAGTGTTTGCTGTTTTGGCAATGAATCCCAGCCGTATCCGTCAAAAGGAAATTTCACTTTTCCTATTCTTACCGGTTGTTTGCGCCGTGCAGTAGTATGGCTGCCGGATTGGCTTTTACCCAAACAGCAGTCCATTGAACTTTTCCGCCAGCAGAATCTTCTCCGTTACCCTGCCATGTAGTTCCGCTGCTGGTACCGCTCAAACGTATGGAAGCACTTGCTGCAGCGCCTCCGCCACCGCCATTTCTGAAACCTCCACCACCACCCTGTGAAGAGTTTGTGCGGTTGGAATCGGTAGGATTTCCACCGCCGCCGCCAAAAATAAATTGCTGAATAGATCTTTGTGTAAAACTACTTCCACCATAACCACCGGTAGGGTAAGTATTTACATCACCTGATGCTGCACCATGCCAGCCACTTCC
>CAXSIE010000042.1:3235-4043 GCA_964237295.1 uncultured Flavihumibacter sp.
CCCTGTGAAGAGTTTGTGCGGCTGGAATCGGTAGGATTTCCTCCACCACCACCACCTTGCCTCCTGGGTGCAGGCGTATTGGAAAAACTCAATTTTATAAGACCTGCATCATAATTAAATCTTGCTGTTAAAGTATCCTTGGCGATTACAGAAGCAGTACTTGCGCTTTTTACCTGAAGCGTATAATTTGAAGCATTTCCAGCGGCTGAAGTAATCGTTAAATTGTAAATGCCTTTGATATCGGTCCACTCATCTTCTTTCACACCATATTTAATACCCTGTACCCAGTTTTGAAGAATGACGGTTTTTTCATTAAAAACAGGTCCGGTTGTTATTAAAAAATTGGCCAGCTTCCCTGCTTCCAGACTTCCAACCTGGTCATACACGCCCATAAGAGTGGCGGGGGCTTTTGTTAATGCGTCAAAAGCCCTTGCTTCAGTTAACCCGTAATCAAATGCTTTACGAAGGCTGGTCATAAATTGACCCACACTTCTTAAATCTGCCGCAGTTAATACAAACGGAATATTGGCTTTTTCCATAGCAGCCGGATTAGACGGCGCCATTTCCCAGGCTTTCATATCACCTAATGAAATAAAGCGGGCGTCATTCGGGTCTTCCACATCAATGGCCTCTGGAAAGTTCAGCGACAAAATGAAAGTGGCTTTTGTAGCAGCCACTTCTTTAATACGCTGGTATTCATTTCCACCACCTTTGATAATATATTGCACACCGAATTCATCGCCTATTCTGTCTGCGCGGATATCGTTCCATTTATCCGAAGCGTCGAACACCTGGGGAAGAGTTTGAG
>CAXSIE010000042.1:4053-11569 GCA_964237295.1 uncultured Flavihumibacter sp.
TTCCAGGCTCAGGTTCACTCCTTCACCTGCTGGTTTGCTTTTGTACCACTGCGCATCAAGATAGGTTTGACGCAGTAAGGCTATACAACCCATTAATGATGCAGGATAAGTTTGCGTGGAAGTTCCTCTGTTTAAGGAATAATTGGCAGATGCTTTTTCTTTGATCATTACCAGGTTCTCCTTTTCATCAGCCAGCGTAACCATGGCGCCGGTTCCCCTGGCGAGACCGTCTTTAACATGAGTTAGCACTGAGCCGAACCCTGCTTCGCGGTAAGGTTTTGCTTTTGCGTTATCAACAGCAAAAACCTTAAATGCATCTGTTTCAGGTTTTATTGCCTGGTTCCAGTTATAAGCTCCTTTTGTATTGCTGGCTATTTGTCCGGGTCCGCGGAAATCAAATCCTGAAGCAGTACGTTGGGGAGTGGTTATTCCATAATCACTGAATATATCTATAAAGGAGGGATAGATATACTTGCCCTTACAATCAATGGCGATCGCATCTTTCGGTATGGTAACTTTAGTACCTATTTCAACGATCCTACCCTTTCTTATAACCATAGTAGCATCGGTAAGGGTAGTTTGTGCATCTTTAACAATGGTGGCATGTGTCAGCGCATAACTGCCTTCTTTCGGTTCGGCTACACCATTAACAGGAAAAGTAACCTGCGCAAAACCATGATTTAAACAGAAGGTTCCTACAAGGAGCAATAGCAACTTCCTCCCCGATGAAATCGGATTTAATTTTCTCATATTTGTATAATTAATCTTAGAATTAGCGATTGGAACTGCAAATTAAGGACATAATATAATTGAAATCATTAATTTTATTTTTTTTCATATTAAATTACCCGGCGGATATACATGAATCTTTCACAACTTATTGATCATACGCTGTTAAAGCCTACCAGCACTGCGGATGAAATAAAGAAAATATGCACAGAAGCGGCAGTATATGGTTTTGCGGCAGTATGTGTGCCTCCGCCATTTGTACAGCGTGCCAGAATTCTGCTGGCGCCTGTTGAAGTAAAAATCGCTACGGTTATAGGTTTCCCATTTGGTTACGCTGCTACTGAAGCTAAATTGTCTGAAGCGATTTTAGCATTGGTAAACGGTGCGGATGAATTGGATATGGTAATAAACCTGATAGCACTGCGGATGAATGACTGGGATTATTTGCAAAAAGAAGTGAAGTTACTTGTTGATATAGTACACAAGAAAGATAAAATACTGAAGGTAATTATTGAAAGCGGCATCTTAACTGATGAAGAAATTATAAATTGTTGTAATACGATTGGAGTACTGGGCATTGATTTCATGAAAACCTCCACCGGGTATGCTGAAAAAGGCGCCAGTATAGAAGCGGTTCAACTGATGCGCAGGCATCTGCCTGCCAATGTAAAAATTAAGGCCTCCGGCGGAATAAGGGATTATCAGTTTGCCAAAGCCCTTGTAGAAGCAGGCGCTGACCGGCTGGGGTGCAGTGCCAGCGTGGCCATTATAACCGGCGATCCGGATTTTAATGTTGCCTATTAGATGTCGCTTTTTTGAACCACAGTGTAATACGTTGTGGTTCAAAAAGGACAAACGAATTTGCTATCTTCGCCCTACAAGTAAAGTATATGAAGAAATTGATCTGGCTTTTTCTGGTAGGTATTGCATTTAATGCATCTGCACAAACCGATTCCACTTCGGTAACTATTATTAAGGACCCTCGCATTAGTTTGCTGATAAAAAAACAGGCACAGATAAATGAAGAAACAACCCGTGCCAACCGCCGTAACATGCCGGGCTTCCGCATACAGATCATCAATACAAACGATCGCAAAGCCGCGATTGATGCAAAAACCAAAGTGTACCAGTTATATCCTGAATTAAAAGCTTATATCCAATACCAATCCCCTTATTTCCGCTTAAAAGTGGGCAATTTTAAAACAAGACAGGAAGCTGAAGAATACCTGTCAACGCTGTCAAGAGAATTTCCCGGTAATTTATTTATTGTAAGAGATGTAATTGAAGTAAGGCCGGAAATTGAAACGGTGGAATAATGATTAATGATTAATGATTAACGGAAAGATGCATCGTTAACTATTAGCCGCTGACAATTAATAATTAATCATTAACCATTAATCCTTAAAATTATGTTGAAAGAAAAGATCCATCAGTTCGCAAAACAATACGCTGAAGAATTTACAGCTATTCGCCGTCACCTTCATGCAAACCCAGAACTGAGTTATAAGGAATTTGAAACATCCCTCCTGGTTCAAAATAAGCTATCAGAATTAAACATCCCATTCGAAATTAAAGCCACTACCGGTGTTGTAGGAATAATCCGCGGAAAAAATCCGGAGAAAAAAGTAATAGCGCTTCGTGCAGACATGGATGCGCTTCCTATTAAAGAAGAAAATGAGGTTCCCTATAAATCAAAAAATGAAGGCGTGATGCATGCATGCGGGCATGACGTGCATACCTCCGTATTACTGGGAGCTGCCAAAATACTTACCGCCTTAAAGGAGGAATGGGAAGGTACGATCAAGCTGATCTTTCAGCCGGGTGAAGAACGAAACCCGGGCGGAGCCAGTCTGTTAATTAAAGAAGGTGTATTGAAAGACCCGGCGCCCTCCGCCATTTTCGGACTGCATGTTCACCCAGGCCTGGAAGCGGGAAAACTCAGTTTCCGCGGAGGTAAAGTAATGGCCAGCGCCGACGAAATTTATATAACCATTAAAAGCAAGGGCGGACATGCGGCAGCGCCTCAGTTAACCAGGGATACTATCCTGATAGGATCGCATCTTGTTGTGGCATTGCAACAGATCATCAGCCGGAACAGGGATCCGTTTTCTCCTTCCGTATTATCTATTACCTCATTCCAGGGCGGATACACTACCAATGTAATACCCAGCGAAGTAAAAATGATGGGCACTTTCCGGGCTATGGATGAAGCCTGGCGCTTTCAGGCGCATGAGCTCATTCGCAAACAGGCTACCGAACTGGTTCACAGCATGGGAGCAGCAATTGACCTCCATATCGACGTTGGTTATCCAACCGTTTATAATAATGAAAACCTTAATGCATTCGCCAGAAAACAGGCTGAATCATTCATGGGTGATAACAACGTGCTTGAAACGGAACTAAGAATGGGTGCTGAGGATTTCGGTTATTATTCGCAGGTAATACCCGGGTGTTTCTACCGGCTGGGCGTTATGAACAAAGAAAAAGGTATTGTCTCCGGCGTTCACACACCCACTTTTGATGTAGATGAAGCATCCATCGAAACGGGTATGGGCGTAATGGCCTGGTTGGGAGCTACGATAGAATAGGTTTGAAAATATGATAGAGCTAACCGGAGATACAGGGAGCACTGAACCACGGAGACAGGGAGGCACGGTGAGGCAGTATTTTGGTATTTAATATAGAAAATCAGATTACATGGTGTAACGCCGTGCCTCCCTGTGTCGGTGGTTCAACGCTGTGAAAGAAACTAAAAGCCCATACCTTTGCTCCCTGACAGGAAATGTAAAACCAACTTATGCAAAAAGAATTAAGAAAGGAACAGGCTTTGGACTATCACTCCAAAGGGAGGCCGGGTAAGATTGAAGTTGTTCCTACAAAAGACGCTAAAACACAACGCGATCTTTCACTGGCATATTCTCCGGGAGTAGCCGAACCATGCAAGGAAATTTTTCATAATGTTGAAGAAGTATATAAATATACCGCCAAAGGAAACCTGGTAGGAGTGATCAGTAACGGAACCGCTGTTTTAGGATTGGGAAATATTGGTCCTGAAGCCAGCAAACCGGTGATGGAAGGTAAAGGAGTGCTGTTTAAAATTTTTGCTGATATTGACGTGTTCGATATAGAGATCAATGAAACTGATCCTGAAAAATTTGTTCAGATCGTAAAATCTCTTGAGCCCACTTTCGGAGGAATAAACCTTGAAGACATTAAAGCCCCGGAATGTTTTTATATAGAACAAAAGCTGAAGGAACAACTGAAGATACCCGTAATGCATGACGACCAGCATGGCACCGCAATTATCAGCAGTGCCGCCTTGCTGAATGCCCTGGAATTACAAAAGAAAAAAATAGGTAAAGTAAGGTTTGTGATCAATGGTGCCGGGGCTGCCGCAATGGCCTGCGTTTTATTGTATAAAGCATTGGGTGCACGGCCCGAAAATTTTACCATGTTCGATAAAGATGGTGTTATACATGCAGCTAGAACGGACCTGGAAGAAAACAAATTACAGTTTTCTATCGCAAATCCTGACATTACGCTGGCTGATGCGCTGAAAGATGCCGATGTATTTGTTGGTCTGAGCGTAGGAAATGTAGTAACGGCGGATATGGTAAGAAGCATGGCTAAAAACCCGATCGTATTTGCTATGGCGAATCCTGACCCCGAGATACCTTATGAAATCGCCACAACAGCCAGAAAAGATATCATAATGGCTACCGGCCGTTCAGATTACCCCAACCAGGTAAACAATGTGCTTGGATTTCCTTTTATTTTTCGCGGGGCCCTTGACGTTAGAGCTACAAGGATTAATGAAGCTATGAAGCTGGCGGCTGTGCACGCACTTGCTGAAATGGCAAAATCCGCCGTACCGGATATCGTGAACCTGGCATATAATGAGAAAACAATATCTTTTGGCGCTAATTATATCATTCCTAAACCGCTCGATCCCCGTTTACTGGTAACTGTGGCACCGGCAGTAGCTAAAGCAGCCATGGAAAGCGGCGTGGCACAAAAGCATATTGACAACTGGGATGCCTATTCGGAAGAATTGCATCACCGTTTGGGATTAGACAATCAATTGCTCCGGGCTATTGGCAGTAAGGCCAAGCGTGAACCCCGAAGGCTTGTTTTTGCCGAAGCAGATAACATCAAGGTATTAAAAGTTGCGCAAATTGTTTTTGATGAATCCGTAGCTTACCCGATCCTGTTGGGCGACCAGGATAAGATCCGCACCATAGCTCTTGAAAACCGGATAGATATTGAAGGTTTACCCATCATTGACCCTACAAGCGATGAGCAGGAAGCCAAGAGAAAAGAATACGGTGAACTGTTTTTCCGCAAGAGGCAGCGCCGTGGGGTAAATCATTATGAAGCGCTTAAAGAAATGTTTGATAGGAACTATTTTGGTTGCATGATGGTAGAAACCGGTGATGCAGATGCAATGATCTCGGGCCTTACCAAGAATTATCCGGATACTATCCGTCCGGCTTTACAAATTATCGGTACGGAGGATGGTGTAAAAAAAATAGCCGGTATGTATTTGCTGCTCACTAAAAAGGGCCCGCTTTTTCTGGCAGATACTACCGTTAACTTTAATCCAACTGCCGAAGAGCTGGCCGATATTACGTTGATGGTGGCAAAGGAAGTACGGAATTTTAATGTTACACCCCGTATTGCCATGCTGAGCTATTCTAATTTTGGCAGCAGTAACAGTCCTGAAGCGCAGATGGTTGCCAAAGCCAGGGAATTGGTCAAGAAAAGAAATCCTTCCTTGATTGTTGACGGTGAAATGCAGGCCAGTATGGCCTTTAATACCGAGATCATGCGTGATAACTATCCATTCAGCGAACTGGCAGACCAGGACGTAAACACGCTTATCTTTCCCAATTTGGCGGCAGGGAACATTGCATATAATTTATTGAAAGAAGTGGGTGGCGCCGATGCAATCGGCCCTATTTTACTTGGACTAAAAAAACCTGTTCACGTATTGCAACTGGGAAGTTCGGTAAGAAGTATTTATAATATGGCACTAATTGCTGTTGTAGATGCGCAGATAAAATGCAAAGCTTCAATAGAAGAGATTGAGAAACGTTCCACCTGGTGGAAGCGGTTGAAAAAACAATAATTATATGATATTAACCATAGATAACAGATGAAACTATTTACTGAGATCGGTCGCTTTCTGCTCTTTATCAGAGGAATGTTTACCAGGCCGGAGAACTATAAAGTGTACTGGAAAGAATTCATGCATCAGTGCTCCGATATCGGGATAGGTTCCTTAGGTATTGTGGCCATCATTTCGTTTTTTATCGGTGCGGTTTCAGCAGTTCAAACTGCTTATCAATTGGTAAGTCCGCTCATTCCGAAATCATCCATTGCACAAATTGTTCGTGATACGGTACTGCTTGAATTTGCTCCTACCCTTGTTTGTATTGTACTGGCAGGTGTAGTTGGCAGTAAGATAGCCAGTGAACTGGGTAATATGCGTGTTAGTGAACAGATAGACGCGTTGGAGATCATGGGTATTAATACAAAAGCATACCTCGTACTTCCTAAAATCGTTGCAGCAATGCTGGTAATTCCTATGCTTGTAATAATAGCTACCGCCCTGGGCATACTAGGCGGACGAATAGCCGGCTTAGGTTCGGGCATCTTATCGGCAGATGAATTTGATAAGGGCCTGATGCAAAATTTTGTGCCTTATAATGTGTTTTTTGCACTTGCAAAAGCTTACACCTTCTCGTTTATAATATCCAGTATCCCGGCATATTTTGGATTTTACGTGGAAGGTGGCGCGCTGGAAATCGGGCGCTCCAGTACAAGGGCGGTAGTGGTGAGCTGTATATTAATACTATTTGCAGATTATATTCTATCGGCAATTTTATTATAACCGGCAGCCAACGCTCAACGAAAGCAAGCGCTATACTATTCAATGAAATTACAGTTATGATTGAAATAAAAAATTTAAAAAAAGGGTTTGGCAATAAAACAATCCTTAACGATGTAAATGCGGAGATGCTTGATGGAAAGTGCAACCTGATCATAGGAACCAGCGGAAGCGGAAAAACGGTTTTAATGAAATGCCTAATAGGCTTGTTTCAACCTGATAGTGGTGAAATTTTATATAATGGCAAATCGTTTAACACCATGACAAGAGAAGAAAAAAAAACCATAAGAAAGGAAATCGGCATGCTATTTCAGGGGTCCGCCCTTTTCGATAGCCTTACAGTAGAACAAAATATAATGTTCCCTTTGGATATGTTTACAAAAGATTCGTATCGAACAAAACGAAAACGGGTAGACGAAGTATTGAACAGGGTTGCGCTAGAAAAAGCCAATAAAAAATTCCCATCCGAGATAAGTGGGGGAATGAAAAAAAGAGTGGGTATTGCAAGAGCCATTGTATTAAATCCCAGGTATTTGTTTTGTGATGAACCTAATTCCGGTCTTGATCCTCAGACATCATTGGTAATAGATAAACTTATACAGGAGTTAACAATAGAATATGATATTACCACTATAGTAAATACGCATGATATGAATAGCGTTATGGAAGTTGGAGATCATATTATATACATGGATCATGGTCATAAGGAATGGGAAGGAAATAATAAAGAAATTATATTTAACAAAAATGAAAAACTGAACGCTTTCATTTTCGCCTCAGAATTTTTGAAAGATGCCAAAGACATGCGAATGCTTGAAGTTGCCGGTAAAATAGACAATGACAGGGACATGAATGAATTGATAAATAATCCCGATGCCAGTCCGTTTCTTGATAAAT
>CAXSIE010000042.1:11579-15510 GCA_964237295.1 uncultured Flavihumibacter sp.
CATAACGATATGGGCCAATGGAAAAGTATTTTTTTAGTATTCTTATTACTTACAGCAACATTATTTCTTACCGCCCATGAATTCTGGCTGCAGCCGGAAAAATTTATATGCAAGCGGGGCGAAACCATTAACATCCGCTTTGAAGTTGGAGAAAATTTTAAAGGCGATAACTGGTCGGGCAATTCAAAAAGAATCAATAGTTTAAAATTGTATCTTAACGATGCAAAAGATGACTTGTCTGAACAGATTTCTATGGAAACCGGAGACTCACTTCAACTGGCGATGTTTGATGAAGGAACTGCCATGGTTACCTTCAATTCAAATAATGCTTTCATTGAAATGGAAGCGGCAAAGTTCAATGAATACCTTAAAGAAGATGGATTGTACAATGCCATCGATAACCGCGAAAAAAATCATGAAACAAACAGTGGCGGCAGAGAATTGTATCAACGCAGTGTAAAAACCTTGATACAGGTGGGCACAAAAACAAATAACTGTTTCAAACAGGCTACGGAACTGCCATTGGATATCATTCCTCAATCAAATCCTTATCAGCTGAAAAATAACCAGCCGCTTATTGCAAAAGTACTGTTCAATAAAAAGCCATTGATCAATTATGATATCAGGATATGGCACCGCATTAAAGACATCACCTTACAACAGCACATCAAAACCAATCAAAAAGGCGAAATAAAATTTAATGTAAATACAAACGGCAAATGGATGGTGAGCACCGTTAAGATGACCAGGCTTAAAGATGATCCAAAAGCCGACTGGCAGAGCTATTGGGGAAGTTTAACCTGGGGGTATTGATAACTGCCGGTAACTCACGTGATAAAGCAATAATTTTTCCCCTATTTTTGTCCACAATTAATTTAACATAACATGTCTGTTTTAGTAAACAAGGATTCGAAAATTCTGGTTCAGGGCTTTACGGGTACGGAAGGAACATTTCATGCCACACAAATGATTGACTACGGAACCCAGGTCGTTGGCGGGGTAACGCCGGGTAAAGGCGGAACCACTCATCTTGACAGGCCGGTTTTTAACACAGTGGCAGATTGTGTTAGGTCAACAGGCGCCAATGTATCTATAATATTCGTCCCCCCCTCCTTTGCCGCTGACGCTATTATGGAATCCGCAGACGCAGGCGTTGACCTGATTGTATGTATAACAGAAGGCATACCGGTGCAGGACATGGTTAACGCAAAAAATTATTTACAAGGGAAAAACGTCAGGCTCATCGGACCTAACTGTCCTGGAGTGATCACTGCCGGTGAATGTAAGGTAGGAATTATGCCCGGTTTTGTTTTTATCCCCGGAAGAATAGGAATCGTTTCCAAATCAGGTACTTTAACATATGAAGCT
Organism: uncultured Flavihumibacter sp.; assembly: GCA_964237295.1. Taxonomy (GTDB): domain Bacteria; phylum Bacteroidota; class Bacteroidia; order Chitinophagales; family Chitinophagaceae; genus JADCRZ01. The sequence continues at coordinate 12,948 of CAXSIE010000042.1, forward strand.
GCCGACCAGGTTGCCAAAGCCGGGCTGGGAATTTCTACCGCTATCGGCATTGGTGGCGATCCTATAATAGGCACCCCTACCAAAGATGCAGTAGCATTGTTAATGAACGACCCGGATACAGACGGCATAGTAATGATCGGTGAAATCGGTGGCAGCATGGAAGCTGAAGCAGCCAACTGGATAAAAGAAAATGGAACCAAGCCGGTAGTAGGCTTTATTGCCGGTCAAACAGCTCCTGCCGGCCGCAGGATGGGGCATGCCGGCGCAATAGTTGGCGGCGCAGACGATACCGCTGCCGCTAAAATGAAAATCATGGAAGCATGTGGAATATATGTGGTTCAAAGCCCTGCAGATATCGGAAAGAAAATGGCGGAAGTGATGAAGAAGTAGCTATCAGGTGTGAGGTAAGAAGATTAAATTTTTAAAAGCAGTTTACATCTATAAAAAGCAGCGTTAACGCTGCTTTTGTTTTAAGATTACATACATCATTAACCTTATTAAAAAAAGCTCCCTGGACCCGGGAGCTTTAATATGCCTATGAAACCAACTACCAACCTTTTTAATACCTTGCAGGTTCTTTTCCTCATACCTTTCTAGTGTTATGTTCATTGCAAAATGACGTACTATCTATTGGTCATTTGGATATTTTTACAAGTATAGTTAGTATCTTTCAATACGTAATTCATACTTAACTTAACATTAGTTCCTGTCACCAGGATACCCTCTTCTGTCATAACGGTCATGATCATCGTTTCTACCGTAATTACGATCGTCACCTCTTCCATAACGGCCCATCTGTTGTTCGGCAATGGATAACTGACCGGAACGGTTGATCAATACACTCACCTGGTAATTGGGCTTTAAAAAAACTGTTGACGAATACATCAGGCGATCGCTTCTGAACCAACCCCTCCTGACTTCATACACCTTCACCTGGTGACGACCAACTGACAGATCATTCAGCGCCAGCGATCCTCCGATACCATCATAATGACGGCCGTCTATTACGATACGAAGCGTAGTGTTTTCAAGATTGGTAATTACCAACCGGCTCGGAAAATTATTGGCAAATAAAGAAACACTTAAAAAAGCAAAAGCTAAAAATGTAATAATCTTTTTCATCTGTAATTTTTTTGCGGTTTATAATGCTGTTACTTACAATAATAGATTCCTCGGATATTTAAAAGTTTATTGCATCATATGATGACAGTAGCTAATTAAAAGTTAAATGGAATGCTTACATTAAAAGCATTAACCTTTTTTGGATTTATGTAATAATCACTATCAATGCATCCTTATATTTCTTAATTAACTTTGACTAAACCTGATGATCATGTGTTCTCCAATAAAGGCTTTATTATTAATTATTCCTTTGCTTATTTATTCCATTAATATTATGGCGCAACAGAAGGAAAAAAAATACGATTCGTTGTGGAAGAGAGTAGAAGACCTTTCCAATAAGAAAGGTTTAACCAAGTCTGCTTTAACTGAAGTGAATAAAATATATCAACTGGCAAAAAAAGAAAAGAAGGATGCTCAGGTAATTAAAGCCTTATTATATCAATTAAACCTTAATGAAACATTTGAAGAGAACGATGACAAATTTGATGGAGCAATTGCTTTGGAAAAAGAGATCGGGTCTTCTTCAGAACCGGTTTCTTCTATACTAAATAGTTTGATCGCTGAAAAATATCAGACTTACTTTCAACAACACCGCTATAAATTATACCAGAGAACAGAAACAAGAAATTTCAAAAAAGAGGATATCGCCACCTGGACAATAACTGACTTTTATAAAAAGATCACTGCTCTTTACCTGGCTTCTCTCTCAAACAAAAAACTGCTGCAACAAACACAACTGGAACCGTATGATGCCATCATTATAAAAGGCAATGCACGTTACCTGAGACCTACATTGTTCGACCTGCTTGCACAACGGGCACTGGATTATTTTAGGAGCAGTGAACGTGAAATAGATAAACCCACTTACGCATTTGAAATAAATGATGACAAATTATTTCTTCCGGCGGCTGAATTTATACACCTTCCCATCCTTACCAGCGACTCCTTATCGCTGCATCATAAAGCATTACTTATCTGCAAAGAACTCCTTTCTTTTCATGTTGCCGATCCCAGTCCTGACGCCCTGATTGATGCGGATATCACCCGCATACTGATAATACACCAGTATGCCGTTATGGAAAATAAAGAAACACTTTATGCAGGCGCACTGGAACAAATAACTTTAAAATACCCGCTTCAACCTGCAGCAGCAAAGGCAGCCTGGTTACTGGCTCAGTGGCATGTTAATAAAGCAGCAACTTATGAACCGTTGAAGGATACCGGCAACAGGTATGAATATATACAGGCCTTTAACATTTGCGAAAAGATAGTGCAGCAAAAGCAGGAAAGCGAGGGTAAATCAAATTGTCTTGCCCTGATTAGCCAGATACGTCACAAAGAACTTTACATGCAGGTAGAAAAAGTAAATGTTCCCGATCAGCCTTTCCGCTCACTCATCAGTTTGAGGAACTTTACCCGGCTGCACCTGCGTGTAATATCT
>CAXSIE010000042.1:15592-19138 GCA_964237295.1 uncultured Flavihumibacter sp.
CATCAATCAATAAATGGGATCAGTCATTTCCTTCAACAAATGATTACCAGAGGCACAGTGCAGAAATAAAAATTGATGCGCTGCCCGTGGGTGCTTACGTATTGCTAGCCAGTGCAGACGAAAATTTTTCACTTAATAACAACCCGCTTGCAGTGCAATTTCTTTATGTTTCCGGTATCAGCTACATAAATAACGGCAATGATTATTTTGTTTTAGATCGCGACAATGGAAAGCCCCTGGCAAAAGCTTCAGTGCAGGTGTGGACAAATAACTATGATGCCAGCTTAAGAAAGAATGTACTTACAAAAGGCCGGCAAATAACTACCGATAACAATGGATTCTTTCAACTGTACACGGATAAAAAAAGAAATGAAAACTTTCAACTGGAAATTCATTACAATAATGACCACCTGTTCCTGCATGATCCATTTTACCGTACTTACAGCGAAGAAAACGAAAATAATTATACTAACAACGACGCAGCTGCATTTGAAAAAAGTAAAGTCAATACCTATTTTTTTTCAGACCGTTCCATTTATCGTCCCGGACAAACAATTTATTTTAAAGGGATAGCCATTACGCAGGATTTTGAAACCGGGAAAAGCAAAGTTTATCCTAATTATACCACTTCGGTGAAGCTCTATAATGCAAATGGGGAACTGTCAGATTCTTTAAGCGTTACCACAAATGATTACGGTTCATACTCCGGCAATTTTAAGCTTCCGGAACATACGCTTAATGGCGACTTTCGCCTTGAAGATAAAACGCTCAACGGAGTTTTATCATTTTCAGTGGAAGAATATAAACGGCCACGGTTTTATGTGGCATATGAAAAACCTGAAAATACTTACAAAATTAATGACAGCATTTCTGTTACCGGTTTTTCAAAAGCCTACGCCGGCAATAATATTGACGGGGCATCTGTGAAATTCAGGGTAGTAAGGATGGCCAGGTTTATTTATCCATGGCTCTACTGGAAAACAGGAATGCCGCAATCCGGCAGCATGGAAATTACCCATGGTGTTGTTACAACATCTGCAGATGGAAAATTTACCCTTCATTTTAAAGCTATACCCGATCCGGGCATTGACAAAAAACTGGATCCTGTTTTTGATTATAAAGTAATCGCAGATATTACCGATATCAATGGCGAAACAAGAAGCGGAGAAATAATAATTCCGGTTTCTTACAAATCCCTGCAATTAAAAGTAAGCCTGCCTGACGACAATATGATCCCGGGGGACAGTCTTAAACAGATTTTCATCAGTACTCAGAATTTCAGTGGTGAATTTGTACCTGCGCAGGTACATGTTACATTACATCGTTTACATGCTCCGGAAAGGCTGATCCGCACATGCTACTGGCAGCAACCGGATCTGTATGTTATCAGTAAAGAAGCCTATACCAAGTTGTTTCCTTACGATGAATACCAGGATGAAACTGAAATTGCAAACTGGAGCAAAGTGGAAACAGTCTTCGATAAGATAGATTCCACTAAAGCCAACAACTCTTTTGAAATATTACCCGCAAAAAAAATCCCTGCAGGCTGGTACTCCATAGAAGTTTCAGCTACCGATCAATATGGCCAGGAAGTAAAAGATATTCAGTATATACAACTGTATAATGAAAAAGAGAGTAACCTTGCTTCGGTAAGTTATACCTGGGGAGCACAAAAAAAACCGGTTGTTGAGCCGGGAAAAAAATCCACCATTAGTATCGGTTCTTCCGCCAATGAACTGTTTGTAATTCAGCAGATAGATAAACAGGCTAAAGTTCAAGGCGCAAAGCTTACAATTGGGGATGACAATCATCAGCAATTAACAGTTTATAATTTTCTGAATCTTAGTAATGAAAAAAAATCATTCGACTTCCCGGTAACGGATAATGACAGAGGCGGATTTGGAGTGTATCATTTTTTTGTAAAAAACAACCGGCTCTACTTTATATCAAACCAGGTTAACGTGCCATGGTCAAACAAGGAACTGGCTATCAGCTATGAAAGCTTCCGTGATAAAACACTTCCGGGCAGTGAAGAAAGATGGAAATTAAAAATAAGCGGTTACAAAAATGAAAAGGTAGCCGCTGAAATGCTGGCGTCTATGTATGACGCATCATTAGATCAGTTTAAGGCACATAGCTGGGGCATTCCGAATGTGTGGCCGGCATATCACACAGAACAGCAATGGAGCGGACAAAATAATTTTTCAGCGGAGCAGTCACAGGAAATGTATAATGAGGAAAACAATTTAAAATATTACTCAAATGTTTATGATGCACTATTATCGTTACCTGGTAAGAATATCTCAAGAATGTTAAGCGGAAGGGCAGGTGGCATAAGACCAATGTCCGCTGCACCCATGCAGGAAGATATGGCTTTAAATGAAGTTGTAGTAATGGCTAAAGGATCGGCATCAAAAATTGTTAAAGATGCTGAAGTTAATTCTGATATGGCGCCACCTGAACAAGACGAGGTTACCAATAAAATTGCTCTTGCTCCAACTATTCAAACCCGAAAAAATTTCAATGAAACAGCTTTCTTCTTACCTGACATGAAAACGGATAGTGCCGGCAACATAACATTCGGCTTTACCATTCCGGAAGCACTCACGCGATGGAAATTCCAGGCATTGGCTCATACCAAAGAGGCTGCCTTTGGTTATGCTACCAAAGACATCATCACACAAAAGCAACTGATGGTTCAACCCAATGCACCAAGGTTTTTTCGTGAAGGAGACCATATGGAACTGAGTACCAAGATCGTGAACATGACAGACAAAGAACTTACCGGCACCGTACATCTTGAATTGTTAAACGCTGCTAACATGCAGCTTGTTGACGGCTGGTTCCAGAACATGACAGCCAATCAGTATTTTACCGCTGATGCAGGAAAAAGTGTAGTGGCGAATTTTAATATTCAGATACCTTATCAATTTAACAGCGCTATTGTTTATCGCTTTACCGCTACCTCAGACAGTGCCAGGATGAGTGATGGCGAAGAAGCTTCATTGCCCGTGTTAACCAACAGCATGCTGGTAACTGAATGTATGCCGTTAAACATCCATGGCAATGCCACAAAAAAATTCCGTTTTGAAAAATTATTACAGTCAGGGTCAAGTGAAACATTACAGCAGCATTCCCTGACTGTTGAATTTTCGTCTAATCCTGCATGGTATGCGGTTCAGGCATTGCCTTACCTCATAGAATATCCTTATGAATGTTCTGAAGTAACTTTTAACCGTTTTTATGCAAATGCACTCGCTGCAAGAATTGCCAATGCATCACCGCGTTTAAAAGCAATCTTCGAAAAATGGAAGGCTTCCTCTCCTGCTTCCCGGGAAGGCGCTTTATTATCAAATCTTGAGAAGAACCCTGAACTGAAATCAGCATTGCTTGAAGAAACGCCCTGGGTGCTAGAAGCAAAAAGCGAATCGCAACAAAAGAAGAACATAGCCTTGCTTTTTGATATGGTTCGCATGAATGATATGTTGCAGGCTTCTGTCGCCGCACTGCAACAATCACAATCTTCCAATGGAGGATTCAGCTGGT
>CAXSIE010000043.1:0-4319 GCA_964237295.1 uncultured Flavihumibacter sp.
GCCAGCCTTCTTTTTCCTTATCAAGTGAAACGCCCAGTATGGTAAAATTTTTGTCCTTGTACATATTGAAAGCTTTTACCACATTAGGGTTCTCCTGCCGGCATGGCCCACACCAGCTTGCCCAGAAATCTACCAGTAAATATTTTCCACGGAACGATGAAATTGACACCAGATTTCCGGCCGGTGTTGGCAAGGCAAGATCCGGTGCGATTTTCCCTATCCATACGGCTTCCTGCTTTTTGTTTCCCTGTAATGCAACCTGCGCTTTTTGCTGTTCGTAATTTACCTTAAGATTTTTCAAAACCTGGTGCTCAGGAAATTTTTTAACCATTTGGGTAAGTGCTTTCTCAAAATCTTCCTGCAGAAAAGATCTGGATGACCAGCCCAGGGCAAACAAACCCAATGCGGGGTGCTCCGTATGGTTAATAAAATCCTGCAAATAAGCGTTAAGGTCTTTTAATCCACTGTTTTTTTTCTCTGTAGCAATGATGATCATACTGTCTGAAGCAGACAATTGTTTCAAACTGTCAACCTGCGTAAAGGCCTGATTGACTATAAATGTTTTTTCACTATACTGCCTGATAAAATCTTTGAGTTGATTGCTGGCTGCTGATCCGCTGACTGTATAATAATTGTCGGCTTTGCTAAGGTCAATATCTACATTAATATTCTTTACATCATTAATCAGCAATAATAAAGGCCCGTTTTCAACGATCACCTGGTAAATAGATTCTTCTTTGCCATTACCTTTCAATACCAGTTTACCATCTTTGCCATTCAAAGTAAATGAATCTAAAATAACAGGCGCCATTTCGCCACCATAAGGAACTTCCTCCAGCATTATCTTAGCGCTTTTTACCGGATTCCCTAAAATTAACCTGCCCATACTATCACGGGGCATCATCTTATCAAAATTCTTATAATTTATAGTAACATTAAACGAATCACTCACTTTTTCCCTGCATTGCACAAAAAACAGTGCTGTTAGCAAAATACCACAAGGATAACGTAATATCTTTTTTATAAGCTTCATGATATATCTTTTATTGGCAACATAAATTATTGCGCCAGCTTTCTAGTTAACAATTGTGTGGCGATTTTAGGATCGGCTTTACCTTTTGAAACTTTCTTTACTTCTCCCATAAACAAGCCGATTAAACCTCTTTTCCCTTTTTTATATTCATCAACTTTCTCCGGCATTTTCATCAGCACTTCATCTATCCATGATTCTATAGAGCCTTCATCTGAATCCTGTAGCAAATTTAACTGGGTAGCGGCCTGCAGTGGGGTGGTATTACCATCTTTGGTCAGCACAGGAAAAATTCTGGAAGAAGCAACCGAAAAATTTATTTTTCCGGTTTGAACCAGCTCTATTAATGATGCTAAAACAGCAGGCAAAACCGGCAATGCGGATATGGTAATGCCATGCTCATTAAGGTATGATTTAACGGGGCCGAGTAACCAGTTTGCAGCCGCTTTTGCATGACTGGTTTGTTGTAGCAACGCTTCAAAAAAGTGTATGGTTTCTTTATCATCGCAGATGGCCCTGGCATCATATTCGGATAAATGCAAATCCTTCATGTATCGCATCACCAATTGCTCAGGCAATGCCGGCAAAGCTTTTTTTATGCCGTTGATCATTTCTTCCGTAACAATAAAAGGCGGCAGATCGGGATCGGGGAAATACCGGTAATCATTAGCGTCTTCTTTAGAACGCAAAGGAAAAGTTGAATCGTCCGTTGCATCAAAACTGCGTGTTTGCTGTATAACGGTTCCGCCATTTTCAACCACCTCGATCATTCTTTTAATTTCAAATTCTATAGCTTTTTTTACGTTGCGTATCGAATTAAGATTTTTCACTTCCACTTTAGTACCAAGCGTTGTTACTCCTTTGAGCCGGATAGAAATATTGGCATCGCAACGCATACTTCCCTCTTCCATATTACCATCACAAATATCCAGGTACCGGACCATTTTTCGCAATTCTGTAACATAAGCATAAGCTTCTTCGCTGCTATGCATATCCGGTTCGCTTACAATTTCGATTAATGGAACACCGGCGCGATTGTAGTCGATGGCTGTATTGTTTTCATCAGCTTCGTGTAAACTTTTGCCGGCATCTTCTTCCAGGTGAATCCTGTTCAGGCGTACGTTTCTTTCATTTCCTGAAACACGGATCTTAACAATGCCGTTTTTACAGATAGGTGTAGTATGTTGAGTGATCTGGTAACCCTTTGGCAGGTCGGGATAAAAATAGTTTTTGCGGGCGAAATAATTTATCCCTTCAATCTCACATCCGCAGGTTATACCCATTTTAATGGCAAATTCAACTGCTTTTTTATTTAATTTTGGAAGCGTTCCCGGATAACCTAGTGTTATGGGACTGATGTTCACATTGGGTTCGGCACCGAAAGCTGCACTGTCACCCGAGAACAACTTGCTTTTAGTAAGAAGCTGTGCATGTACTTCGAGGCCTATTACAGCTTCATATTTATCATAATCAATTCCGGCCATTATCAATATTTTAAGAATGCTTTCAATACAATAAACCAAAGAAACAGGCGCTGCCTGTTCTTATCCTGTCGGTTGTTTATGAGCCGATTGCAAAAGTAGTTTTTTCAAGCGTCATTTACACGGCTTCCTTTATATGAGGCTGATTTTAAGGAAGTATGGGCATAAAAAAACTACCGTAATATCAATACTACGGTAGTTATCTGCAGGTTTTTCTTATTAAAGGTTAGCTGTCTTCAGTTTTTTAGGGATTTTTATCTCCAGCTCCTGGGCTTTTCCGTCCCGGTTGATTTTAACTTTCATCAGGTTTTTATCCTTTGCTTCTCTTGCGGCCGTTGCCAGTTCTGTGGCGCTGTTAACAGCTTTACCATCGAATTCAGTGATGATATCCCCTTCTTTGATACCTGCTTTTTCAGCGTTGGAAGCATCGTCCACATCCAGCACTTTTACACCTTTGCCTTCTTCGGTATCCTGTGCTTTAATGCCCAGCCTTGGCGTTCCGGATCGTGCCATACCAAATCCTTCCATCATAGGGCCGTTAAAATCGAAATCAAATTTTTTGTAAATGTCATCGTTACCACCATATAAAGTAGTTGCGTCGTTTCTCTTGCCTAATATTACAGTTGCTTTCTGTTCTTTTTTATCTCTTCTGTAAGTGATCACTGTTTTGTCTTCCGGCTTGAATTTGGCTATTGCTTTAGTGAGGTCTTCAGGACTGCTTACCGCCGTTTCGCCAACCCTGGTAATAATATCATTTTCTTTTAAGCCGGCTTTTTCAGCGGCACTTCCTTTGGTAACACTGTTTACCTTTACGCCATTATCGTCTTTTTCGGTCATTACTCCTAAAAGCGCTTTGTTCATCGCTACATTACTTATCCACATATCATCCCTGATAACACTATCAAGAAGATCCTTACTGCTTAAACTTCCGCGGAAAGGAGACCTTGGCGCTGCATAGCTCATTACCATTGGGCCTCCTCTTCTTTTGCTGATAACAACATTATCATCCTTGAATTCCGATAAAGGCTTTCCGTTCACCTTTACTTCGCCATCTTTAATTTCAACGGTAACTTTGGTATCCTTATCACCCTTTTTCCTGATAATGATCTCATCATTATCACTTGTTCTGGCTCTTTCCTTTTCCTGTTGCGCCATGGCTCCGGTACTGAAAAAACCTGTAACTGCTACTACAGCCAGCGCCTTAAAAAAATACTTGATCATAATAAAATTGTTTTTGAATTATAAATAACTACGTTGGATTTCGTAGTTCAAATATAAGAAGTTTTGTCAAATACGAAAAATTTCGGATAATCAATTTTGATTATAGTAACTGCAGGCTTGTAAACTGCAGCAGTCTATATTATTTGATCAGGGTCTATTCCCAGTATTAGATCATTTTAACGTAGGTTTGCGCGTACGGTCTGGTAATGTTGCATAAACCATTAATTGACGCCTGCCATCAGCAGTCAGTTTATGACAGGAATAATACGAAAATTCATTTACCAACAATTGACTGATTGTTTACTTAGTGGCGTATGGGGATGAAAAAAGTTAAATATTTCTATAACACTAATACACTCCGTTATGAAAAACTGGAGACGCCGTTGCGTGTAAAGCTGCTTCGTGTATTAAGTTTTATGGCCACTACTTTAGTTACCTCTTTAATATTGGTTGTTATAGCCTTCCGTTATGTAGATTCTCCTAAAGAAAAATTATTAAAGCAGCAATATGATGCCGCACACGAAAAACTGGATGTATTAAACAACCATGTTGAAAAGTTGGAGCGGCAAATGACAGAATTGGAAAAA